>CAZYBA010000224.1:0-5755 GCA_964646105.1 uncultured Armatimonadia bacterium | reverse complement strand
CCCCAGCACCGCACCGTCCCCGAGCGACCCGCCCCCGCGCATGGTCCCGCGGATCCCGACCACCGCCCCGGCCCCCAGCTGCACCGGCGCAGCCACCCGGCATCCGTTCACCAGCTCCACGGGCAGCAGGGCCGAATCCTGACACAACACCGCGTGGTCGCCGACTGTCAACAGGTCCCATCCGCCGTCCACCGGAACCGACCCGCGGTGCCAGTGCACCCCCTTGCCCACCGTCGCGCCGAGGCCCCGCAGAACCATCGACACCGCCTCGGTGCCCTCCAGCAAACCCCACGGGATTCGTCGCACCGCGTGCACCACGATCCACTGACGCAGCCCGTGACCGCTCCAGACCGGCACCGCCCCCGCGGACCAACGGCCGATGAGAATCCGTTTCCAAAACAACGCCGCCCCGATCCGGCCCACCACCCACGCCCCGGGCAGTGCAAGCACAGTCCCCGTTAGCAACCAAAACCAACCCCATTTCCCCGACTCGCCGCGCAGCCAGCCGGTGACCGGCCCGAAAACCCAGCCCCCCGCAACCGCCACCTCGGCCAACGTTTCCAAAAACAACCACAACGCCTGCGCCAGCGAAACCGCCAGCGGGTGGACGTTCCCGATCTCCCCGGTGTCGCTGCCGTACGTTGCCTCGCCGGGCTGGCCCGATCCTTCCCGGCGCAGGACCTGGGCCAGTGCGGCAATGGTTCGGGTTTCGTAAACGGAACGCACAGTCGCCGACAGGGTCCGTTCGTCGGTCCGCAGTGTCGAGACCCACCGTGCGGCCAGCAGGGACGTTCCCCCGACGTCCAGGAAGAAGTCGGCGTCGGTGGACAGTGTGCCCTTGTCGATACCCAGCACCGACGACGCACTCGATACCAGCCATTCCTCGAGCGCGTCGATCGGCGCAACGACGGGACGTTCGCCTCGGGCTGGAACCGCTCCCGTGGTCGGCAACGCGCTGCGCAGCAATTTGCCGCCGGTGGAGCGGGGCAGCGTGTCGAGCCAACCGTACCGCGCGGGCACCATGTAGAGGGGCAGGCGCTCGGCCAGGGCGGTCCGGACGTCCGCGAAATCCGGACATTCCCGCGAATCGGCAGCCACCATCCACGCGGCAATTTCCTCGCGCCCGGACTCGCCGGTCACCGCGCACGCCGCTTCCCGCACCCCGGGCAACGCCGCCAGCTCGGATTCGATCGCTTCGAGTTCGATCCGGAAGCCGCGCAACTTCACCTGCGCATCAATCCGGCCGTGGCATTCAAACAAGCCGTCGGGACGCACCACCGCGGCATCCCCGGTCCGGTAAATGCGTCCGAGCTCGGGATGGTCGACAAATTTCCCGGCGGTGGCGTCCGGATTGTTTCGGTAACCGAGCGCCACACCCGGCCCCCCGATGACCAGCTCGCCCGGAACCCCGACCGCCACCGGCGCGAGTTCGGAATCCACCACCCACGCCGACAACCCGGCCACCGGAACCCCGATGGTGATCGGATCGCCTACCCCGACCGCGGTCCGAAGGGACGTCACCGAAACTTCGGTCGGGCCGTACCCGTTCACCAGCAACCGACCCGGTGCCCAGGTTTCCACCACATCGTTGGTGAGGGCCTCGCCGCCGACATACAGCAGGCGCAGGTCGGGGAGGGTGGCGGACACGGTAGGGTCCATCGAGCGCAGCAATGTCGGCGGGGGGCAGGCCACCGTGATGCGTTCGTCCCGCAGCCAACCGGCCAGATCCGGCCCCAATCGGTTCGCCGCATCGTCCATCACCACCACGGTCGCGCCGGTCGACCAGGCCATCCAGATCTCCTCCACAGACGAATCGTAGGAGTGGGACGACCCTTGGGCGACGCGATCCCCGGGCCCGAGATTGAAGTAGGATTGGTCGGCGCGGATGAGATTGGCGATGCCTGCGTGCGGGATGACCACTCCCTTGGGAAGGCCGGTGGTCCCGGATGTGTAAATCAGGTACGCCGGATCGCCGGGGGAACGTGTGTTCCAAGCCATGTCGTGTCGCGAAATGGATTGTGAATCGGGTGGCGATTCGGTTATCGGAACTATCGGTAACGACAGGTTGTCGGGGGAGCGGCCTGCGGACGGGGCGTTTGAAATCCCGATTGCCTCGGAACGGGCAACTGTCGGTCGGTGGGGCACCCAAATCCCGGGTGCCACGGTTTGCGCCCGTGAGACGGTGGCCTCGTCCACCACCAATGCCGACGGGTTTGCATCGGCGACAATTCGCTGCGCATGGCCGTCTGGGAACGACGGATCAATGGACACCCAGGCCGCGCCGCATTCGAGGGCCGCAACCGGCACCGCGAACGCATCGACCGACGTGCGCGCGCACCAGACCGCCACGATGTCGCCCGACCCGATCCCGCGCTTGACGAAAACACCCCGCCAGGCATCCACGATTTCCGCCAATTCGGAATATGTTTGAAGAGTTCGCTCGGGACGTTCCAAGCCGGGTGGGATATCCAGCGCGACACAATCCGGAAACTGTCCCGATGCCGCGCGGAAGAACCGGTCGAGCAGCGGTGGTGCGGGGTGAAAATTGGGGTCGGGCATCGGAACCCCTCCATCGTAACCCGACCGGGTGGAATAATGGGCCCGTGAACCGAACCGCCCCCGGCCTCGCGGCCTTCCCCAAATGTTTCCTCGACGACCTTTGTGTCCACCACACCATGACTGTCGCGCAGTGGATCGACATCGGTGCCGACCTCGGGGTGGACGGCCTCGAGTTTTACGCCGGCTTTGTCCAAGGCGACCCGGCCTGGATCAATGAAGTCAACGCCCGGATGACCGACCGCGGCCTCGCCATGCCCATGCTCTGCTGCTCGCCCGACCTCACCGCCGACGACCTCGAGGGCGAGCTGGCCAAGGAACGCGAGTGGATCCGCATAACCCGCGCCTTGGGAGGAAACTACTGCCGCGTCCTCTCCGGACAGCGCCGCCCCGACCTCGACACCGACACGGGTGTGGACCGTGTGGTCGCCGCCATCGAATCGCTGCTGCCCTGTGCCGCCGACCACGGGGTTGTCCTCATCCTCGAGAACCATTACAAGGACAACTACTGGACCTACCCCGAGTTCGCCCAGGCGTCCGATGTCTTCTGCCGCATTGTCGAGCGCATCGACCACCCGAACTTCGGTGTCAACTACGACCCGTCCAACGCCTTCCTGGCCGGCGAGGACGCCTTGGACGTTCTCGAAAAGGTCAAGCACCGCGTCGTGACCATGCATGCGTCCGACCGCACGCTGCTCTACGGCACCATCGAGGACCTTCGTAACGAAGAGAACGATGCGGTGGGCTATGCCAAGCGCCTCTCCCACGGCGAAATCGGCAAGGGCCTCAACGACTTCGACGCCATTTTTGCGACCTTGAAGGCCTGCGGCAGCACGCCCAACTGGGTCTCGATCGAGGATGGTGTGAACGGCATCGATGAGTTGAAACGTTCGGTCGCGTTCCTGCGGACCAAGATGGCGGCCCATTTCGGATCGTAAGCCATCCTTGGAGCCTCGGATCTTGCGGTGTCCCGCTCCGGCAACCGCGATCCGTTCCCGGTCCCCCACCTGCGATAGGATTTCCCCATGAACATTGGCATTCCCACGTTGATCGCGCTCCTTGCGCTCGCGTCCCCGGTGCTTGCCCAGAACGGACTGACCGATTCCCGGGCCCAGCGCCCGCAGCGGACGGTTTCCGATACCCTGCGCCGCATCGCCGATTCCTCCGGAATCACGGTCCTCGCCGAATCGTCCCTGGCTGAGAAATCGGTCGAACCGCTCGCTCAGAAAGCCACCAAGGACAACATCGAGTCGGTCCTCAACGGGTTGGTGAAGCAGCTGCCCCGGACGGTCTGGGCCAAGGTGATGCTGCCCAAGCCCGAAGCGGGCAAGCGCTACAACCCGGACGCCGTGGCGCAATATGTCCGCGCCCAAGCCAGCCTCTTCGGCAAGGTGGGGGCGTCCGAGGCGGGAACTGTTGAAATTATCGGACGTCGCCTGCCCGCGGCCGACGCCGAACCGGTGGTCCAGCGCCTCAAGCTGGTTCCGTACTATGTCCTGATCAACACGGATTCGGTCGCGTCCCGGATTTCATCCGCACTGGAAGGGGTGCCCCAACTCCAGTTCGGCGGCGGCAAGGGCGGCGACATGATGGGCGCCCTGCTCAAGCAACTCGGGGTCGCGTCCCCCGACCAAATCCCCTCCGGCACCTACACCGTGCAGATCCCGGGTCCCGACGGCAATCCGACCAACGCCAAGGTGAGTGTCCGCAATGAAGGCGGCAGCCTGTCCATCGGTATGGCGATCGGCGGCAACTAAGCGGAACATCCCCACATCATGAAACCCATTGTCCAGATTTCCCTCGACATCATCGAACTTGACGAAGCCCTGAAGACGGCGCACATGGCGCTGCGTGCTGGGGTCGACTGGCTCGAGGCGGGAACCCCCCTGATCATCGCCGAGGGCATGCACGGGGTCCGCGCCCTGCGCCGCGAGTTTCCCGAGACGCCGATTGTGGCCGACCTGAAGACCATGGACGGCGGATGGCTGGAAGCCGAGCTGATGGCCAAGGCGGGTGCCACCCATGTGGTGGTCATGGAGCGCGCCCACGAGGAGACCATCAAGGTGGTGGTGAAGGCGGGCAAGGACCTTGGGATCAAGGTGATGGGCGACAACCTCGGCGCCCCCGACATGGTGGCCGCCGCCAAGCGCTTGGAAGATCTCGGCTGCGATTATGTCATCCACCACATCGGATTTGACGAACGCCGGGGGATTGCCGCCCGCGGCGAGCGCATGCCGTCCCCGCTGGATCAGTTGCGCGAGGTGGTGGCTGCGGTTTCCGTGCCGGTGCAGGCGGTGGGCGGACTCACGCTGGAGCAGGCCATTGCCACCCCGGAATACGGAGCCCCGCTGGTGGTGCTCGGCGCGCCGCTGGCCATCGACGCCGATGCGTTCAAGACCGCGACCGGCGACCTCGAGTCAAGCCTGCGGCTGATCTGCGACAAGGTGCACGCGTACGGCAATACAGGTCGGTGACCAGTTGACGTTCACCCGTGTATTCCAGACCGCGACCGGCGACCTCGAGTCAAGCCTGCGGCTGATCGGCGACAAGGTGTACGCGTACGGCAATGCGGATCGTTGACACTTTGACGTTCACCAATGCGCCGAAGACCGCGACCGGCGATCTCGAACCCGGCCTGCGTCTGGTCTCAGACACGGTGCATGCGGTCGGAAACGCGGTGCGTTGGCGCGTTGACGAATCAACGTCAACCAATTTTTGGACGATGGAGATCTGCCCGGCGGAGCGCCGGCAGCCGGAGAAGATGTGATGCGCTGCGATGGAAAAGTGGTCCTGATCACGGGATCGGTTTCGGGAATCGGCAAGGCGACCGCCAAGCGACTGCAATCCGCGGGCGCGTCGGTGGTGATCCACGGCCCCGACCCCGCTGCGGCGGAGGCGGTCTGCATGGAGCTCGGCGCGGCAGGCTGGGTGGCGGGCGATCTCGCCGACCCGGAAGTTCCCGCCCGCCTGATCGCCGAGACCGTGGCGCAGCACGGACGCATCGACGGGTTGGTGAACAACGCGGCGGATACGGGACGTTCGGACCTGTCCAGCGCCACTGCGGCGCAGTTCGACCACCAGATGGCGGTGAACGCCCGTGCGCCGTTCCTGCTCATCCAAGCCGCTGCGCCCCACATGGAAGCGGTGGGAGGCGGGCGGGTGGTCAACATCGGCTCGGTGAACGCATGGTGCGGCGAGC
>CAZYBA010000223.1:0-5777 GCA_964646105.1 uncultured Armatimonadia bacterium | reverse complement strand
GACTGTGCTTCCTCATTCTCCGCCGGCGGCGCGATCCGGTGGTCTGGGACAACCGTGATCTGGGGCTTTCGCTCGAGGCGGTACGGTCTCGGAAGGGCGGCGGGCACTTGGCCCACACCACGAGTTCGTCGACGGTGATGGAGAGTATCCTGCCGCAGATCGGCAACAGTGGCCCGAACGGGGTCCTGGCGGCACGTACCGGACGGGTGATCTGTGTTTACGGAACCACGGTTTCGGCGGCTACGGGAATTGCCATCCGTGTCGCTAAATCGATCGCGGCCGGTGGGCGAACCGTTCTCAGCATCACCGAATCCGCCGGCCCACACGACGCGGTTCGTTCGGTTCCCGTCTGGCCGGCACTCGAATCATCCCGATTACGAATCGAGGACCTGGTCTCCCCGTCGGGTGTTCCGGGATGGTGGCGATTTCCGTCGGGAGTGGGCGGTTCCGACCCGGGATTCTGGAGTTTTCCGGAAGGGGACCCGCTGGCACGGCGCTCTTTGGAGATTTTCCAGGGACGTTTCGACTGGATAGTCGTTGCGGTAGCTCCGGTCCTGCCCGGAGTGGCGTTGCCACGATGCCCGTGGGCGCACCGATCCTTGTTCGCTGTCAGCCCGGGAAGTGCCCGTTCCAGTACAGTGGCACGTTGGCTGTCGACCACCAGCCCGGACATGACCATCGGGTTTGTCGTGGTGGACTACACCGATGCGGAGATCGAGACCGGAGAGGTCCCGGAGTGGTTGCCCCTGTTGCAGGTGTCGCCGTCACCCCAGGCCGTTGCGATGACGAGCGCTGGAGACACCGTGCTGTCAATTCTGGAAGGGCGCAACCCGATCAGCGGGGACCCAGCCTGAGGAATTCGTGCCAATCAGGCGCGTCTTCCGCGAATGCGAGCGCCCGGAATCGTTGTCCGAATCCATTCGCTTGATCGATGTCGTCGAGATCGTATTCGCGCGGGGACGGGATGTAGGCGGCGAGTCCGTAAGACCGGGGGTGGCGGGTACCGTTGACATTGGCGACGATTGCCTGACGAACGGCGATCCGGACGCGATCGACTTGGCCTTGGACTTGTGGATCGGGAATACGCAACGATCCATTCGTCGACGCCTGCAGGCGATCGAGGAAATCAATCAGGTCCTTGTTTTCCTGGTAGCTGTAGCTCTCGGCCTCGCTCCGAGCAGCCGCAATCGCGGGACCGTACAGGTCCTGGGCGGTACGCAGACGCTGTCCGAGCGTATTGATCTCCGTGACAACCGAGGGGAGTTTCGAGGGATCGATCACCGATTGTGTCGTATTTGACGAACGACCGAAACGAGCCAGTGTGTCCTCGATGGTGCCGATCGAAAGATCGCGTGCCGAAATGTCGGGCCGTTCCACCAAGCGCCTCACCCAGAGATCGTACGGAAGTCCTTCGCCGGGCGGGCTCTCCTGGGAACCGACAATTAAGTCGGTGGTCTCGCGGATTTCGTACCCGACTTCCAGCATCTGCATCAGCGACAGATCGAGAAACAGGGTGTCCCACTTACGGCCTTCCGGATGGCGCAATGCATCCGGCATTTCAATGGTCTCGATATGGCTTCCGGTTTCGTCGTCGTACGAAATCCCACGGGTGAGCTCCTTTTTGCGCCACCCCGACCCGTGATTCCAAAGGACCAGACAATAACGCTCCGCGGGAAACGTTGCGACTCCCCATTGGATGAACTGCTTCAGGTTGGCCGCTGCGCCCATGTCCAGGTCAGCGTGGCGGCTGAGGATCGGACTTTCTATGCTCAGGCGCGACCCCGCATCCGAGGATTCCCGGGTTACGTAATAGCGACGTGTGTCGCCCCAGTCCCCTTGGCTGAAGTCGAAACGGCCGGCGATCCGTTTGAACTGGACCACCAGGTTGACGTCGGCCGTCGAGCCCAATTGTTCCATTTGATTGACATTCAGCAAGCCGTAGCGTTCGAGATCGTTGGCTCCGTTGATGTAGACGAGAACCGTCCACTTCTTTTTCGGCTGAACATCCGGATCGATTTCGACGGACCATCCGGGCTGGGCGGTTTTCGTGCCCCCGGGGGTAATCACCAACCCGCTGCCTGGGGGAAGGGGCGTTGTGGACGCAGTGCCGGAGCACCCGGCAACCAACGCGAAGGCCGCGGCAAACGCAGCGAATCCGATGCGAATCAACCAGTTGCTCATAGTGTGGGCTGGGGGGGCGTGCCGGATCGGGGTGGAAGTCGAAATCATGGGATTGGGACCCCGACCGAAACGGCAGACTTCAACACAAGGAATATAATGGCGACGGTGTCCCTGACGGGATGCGCAGGATGGTACCACGGAAGCGTATGGAAAACGGTTGGAAGTACCGCAAGCTGGACCGCACCCACAAGGACGGCACTGCGTATTTTCGCGAGGGCGACGTGGAAGAGGAAATTCGTCGACTCCACGCGTTTCCGGATTCGGCCCGAAGGCGTGAGTTGCTGGATGATTCGCGCCGAGCAACCGGTCGGCGCTTCCGCGAGGAGACCATTGTCTATGCGATTCGTCAGTACCATGCGTCAGGCGATTGGGATGCCGTCCAAGCACTTACGGAACTGCTCTGCGAACGGATCGCCGGCCGAATACAACGATTGGCCAAGAACTACCATCTGCCGGAAGCCAGTTGGGAGGATGTGCACATGGACCTCCTGATCTGGCTTTGCGAGGCGGTCAGGTCAGATTCGTCCTCGAATTCGTTTGCCGAGGTTCGGTTCTGGCGCTGGATTTCACGCCGTGCGACCGCCTTGTTCAAGGCAACGGCCACCAAGGATTCGGAAGCATCGCTGGAATCGGAGCTCGAGTATGGCGACGAACCATCTGAGAGTCCACTCAATCGCGTGATGAGCGACGGATTTGGTCCTGAGTTGCTGGCGGTCGCCTCTGACCTTCTCAGCAGTTTACGATTGGACGATCAAGCGTTGCTGCGCGCAAAGTATGTCGACCTGATTCCGGAAACCAGCCGGGACAAGAACGAATTGACGTTGGCGAAAATGTTCGGGCTGACAGACCGTGCGATCCGATACCGGTTGCGCCGGATTGAGGAGCATCTGGCGGCAGGAGGTGTGCGTTGAACAAACCCAACATTCGGGAGTTGGTGTCTCACATGCGCTTCGAGGACGATGTCGAGATTTCGGAATTCATCGACATGAGTCCACGGGAAGGTGCCAGGGCGCTGCGTGATAATCCCGACATCGCCGGCGAGATGGTGCTTTGCCGGCAAGCCGAGGCCACCCTGTCGACCGATTCGGAGGCGACGCCAGACTACCTGAAACTGGTACGCAAGGCTCTGGAGAAGTCGGCCGTCAAATCGCCGACCCAGCGAACTCTCAAGGCATTGGCCACGGAAGCAGGCCTCAGCCTGCAGGACTTGGCCGACGCGTTGGACGTGTCGTCCGGGATGGTGGCTCTGTTGAACTTGCGGAGCATCGACGTCGCATCGATTCCCGCTCGTTTCTTCACCGTATTGGCGCAGACTCTCTCCCAGACTGTCGACAATGTCCGTTCGGCGGTTGGGGGCACCACCATGCTCTCGCCCCAGATGATGTATTTGTCCGCGGGCAAGCCGTCCAGTGGGAACAAGATCGACTTCATGGAAGAGTTGGAAGCGGATCCTGATGTTCCGGACGCCGGCCGCATGCGCTGGAAAGACCCGGGAACCGGCTCGGAATAGGCTTCCATGCCGTTGTCGAGCGAAATTCCCCGGCGCACCGCCCTCGAGCTTCGTCGCCGCGCTGCGCCTGAACCGTCGAGTCCCGACGAATTGGACTTGTGGCTGCAATCGCTTTTGGTCGGGCATGGTCTCAAGACGCGTTCGCTGGCTCGTGAGGATCCGCGCTTGGCGGGTGGTGTCGCGGCGATCGACACACGTTTCCAGTTTGTCTACACCGCGCGCGACCTTGGTGAACCGGAACGTCGGTTTGCGCTGGCGCACGAACTGGGGCATTGCCTTCTGCATCGACGGGAGGACAATCCGCCCCAGTTGGACGCCTGGGGCGAAGACTTTTCCGAAGGCACCGTGGGATACAGCCCCCAGGAGCGTCGCGAGGCCGAAGCCAATGCGTTCGCCCGTGCACTGTTGGTCGCATCGGAACAGTGTTCAACCTTGGCCGAACAGGGGATATCCCTCAACCAAATCGCGTCGCATCTGGGCATCCCGGTCGCATGTGTCCGCGATGCCTTGCTCACCACCGGCGACGAGGGGCTCGGGCAGGATCCAGCCTCGGCACCTATCCCATTCGACCCCTCTCAGTGGAATGCACTGATTCGTTCGGCCCCCTGGGTTCGTGTGGAAGCTGGTCCGGGAACCGGCAAGACTCAGGTTCTGGTGGGGCGCATCTCCCACCTTGTGCAAGAGAAAGGCTTCGACGCCTCAGGGATATTGGTCCTGACGTTCTCACGGGCGGCGTGCGGAACGGTCCGTGAGCGCCTGGTGCGCAATTTTCCGGATTGGGGAGGCCGAGTTTCTGTCAGCACGTTGCATTCCTACGGCCTTGACCTGATCCGCCGGTTTTCGCACCATTTGGATTTGCCGTTGCGACCCCTTTTGTTGAGCAAGGCCGACATGGGATGGGTATTGACAAAACTGCTGGCCGATTTTCCGGTCGGTGACCTGGCTCAGAAGTTTCCCGAAGTGCTGGCAAACGCGCTTGCGGATTGGCTGGGAGAGCCAACTCGAAGCGCAGAGCCGGAGTTGGCACAACAGATCCGGGCCGGATATGCGCTATGGAAGCGGAGGCACGGTGCGGTCGACTATCGGGACATGATCGCGTTTCCGTTGCAGTTGCTGACCGAACAGCCGGCTATCCTGGAGACCGAGCGTGCTCGATACCGCTCGATCCTGGTCGACGAGTCTCAGGATTTGGACCGCGAACAAGCCCAGATCATAGCGATGCTCGGCATGGGGACTCAGGACCGATTATGGATGGTGGGTGATCCCGGCCAGCGGATCTACGGATTTCGCGGAGCAGGAAACGCAGTTGTCGTGGAATCCGACAGAGTGGACTCGCAAACGCCCATCGCCCTCGACGTCAATTACCGCTCCTTGCCGGCGATTGTCCGTGCGTTGGGTGATACGTCGCTCGGCGATGCCGACCGGTGGACACCCGCCCGGCACGGGGCCGGCAAGGTAACCGTGGCGGCCGCCGATTCCGACCGGGCCCAGAATGCGGGAGTGGCCCGAACCTTGGAAGCGGAACGTCGTGGGGGGCGCCCTTGGTCGGATATGGCGGTTCTTTCTCGAACCCACGGCTTGAAGGGCAAGATGCGGGATGCGTTGCGCGCTGCCGGTATTCCGGTCCGTGAAGAGCGGGAAGACCGATGGTTGACGGAGTCCCCATGCCTTCGGGTTTTGGAACGCATGACCGAGTTGGCCACCGCGACTCCGTTGCCAATTGACCAGGATCTCGATCTGTCGGGTCTTGTCGACTCCATGCTGTGGGGGCCCGAACGACTGGTGCCTGCGATGGACGCGCGGGAACGGGTTCGCGCGCGCGCTCTGATCCAACTGGTCCACGCATATCAGAACAGGCGCGCCCTGTACCGGCTTCCATCGGAACACGATTTGTCAGGATTTCTTCGCTTTGCGCGGCTGCATCGGGAAAGCGGTGAATTGCCGGGCACGCTCGAGGGGGATTCCGGACAGGAAGACGCGGTTCTGTTGACCACCATTCACGCTGCCAAAGGACGAGAATTCGGTTTGGTTGTCCTTCCGGACCTGAACCACTCCGTGTTCCCCCCGCAATCCCGAGGCTTCCGCC
>CAZYBA010000222.1:2682-5807 GCA_964646105.1 uncultured Armatimonadia bacterium | reverse complement strand
CGCCCACAATGGCGTGGCCGGCCTCGTGTACGGCAACACGCCGCAGGGTCTCTTGAGCGCGTACCCGACTGCGCCGCGCCGGACCCATCATTTCGCGGTCGATCGCTTCTTCGAGGTCGACAATTTCAATTTGGCGCTTGTCGCGACGGGCGGCCAACAATGCCGCTTCATTGATCAGGTTCGCCAACTCCGCGCCGGAAAAGCCGGGAGTGCGCTTCGCCAGCGTCGCCAAGTTCACATCGGGAGCAATCGGCTTTCCTTTGGTGTGCACCTTCAGAATCGCCTCGCGCCCCTTGACGTCCGGAGCGTCCACCACGACCCGACGGTCGAATCGGCCCGGGCGCAGCAATGCGGGATCAAGGACATCGGCACGGTTTGTCGCCGCGATCACGATAACCCCGGCATTCGGGTCGAATCCGTCCATCTCCACCAACAACTGGTTCAGCGTCTGCTCACGCTCGTCGTGACCACCGCCCCAGCCGGCGCCCCGTTGACGCCCCACCGCATCGATTTCGTCGATGAAGACGAGGCACGGGCGGTTCTGTTTGGCCGTCTCGAAAAGATCCCGGACGCGGCTCGCACCGACACCGACAAACATTTCGACAAAATCCGATCCCGAGATATGGAAGAACGGTACGCCCGCTTCACCCGCCACGGCACGCGCCAGCAATGTCTTGCCCGTGCCGGGAGGGCCCAGCAACAAGACCCCCTTGGGAATCTTGGCACCCAGCGCTTGGAAACGGCGGGCATTCTTGAGAAACTCCACAATCTCCTGGAGATCCTGCTTCGCTTCCTCTACACCCGCTACATCATCGAAGGTAACCTTTTGGTTGTTCTCCGAGAGACGCCGAGGACGGGCACGGCCGAAGTTCATCGCCTGATTGCTGTTGCCTTGCATCGGACGGAAGAAGAACATCCACATGAACGCAAAGATCAACAAGGGCAACAGAGCCGAGAGGGCGAACCCGTAAAGAACGTCCGACAGGCCTTCCGGTTCTACGCGGATTCCGATGTTCTTCTTGTGGAACCGCTCCACCAGATTGTTGATGACATCGCTGGACACCGGAAGGGTGACCGTGAAATCACGGGTGCCACCGGTCGTGCCGGGGGCATTCGCAGTGAACTTCCCGTGTAGCGTGTATTTCTTGATGGTCGCTTCTTGAATCGTGGGGGCGGAATTGTCCACCAGATCAAGAAGACGGCCGAGCGATATTTCCTTGGGGCCGCTCATGCCGAATGGCATGCGAATGTACGGTCGCATCCAAAGGAACGTGACCAATAACAACGCCGCCAAGACAATCCACCGCGAGAACGAACGGTTCAAAAATGGGCCTCCGGAGGGACGGCATCCGCGCCGGACCGAAAGATAGGGGACATCGAGGTGGCCGACACCGAGTGTGACGGCAACAGACACCCTCGTTTGAAGTGCAGGAAGTATACCACGGTACCCTTTCTCCCCGAATCGGCAGTCGATTGCGCGACACCTGTTGAAGGTACCGGGATTTGGCAGGAAATGTTCCCCTGCGCAGGACTGCGCTCCCCGATTCGCACCGGTTCGATGGGAGCCGAAGCCAGATGTTGGCCCACGGTCACGGCTGCGTGACAAGAGAATGAACGGGGGTTTGGCGCCGGTAGGACCGAAGACGACGAAGCCGGATGGGCACTTCGAACGGTTGCTTGGATACCGCTGGGAGCCCTGCGCACCAAGGCGGTATTCGGTACATTGCCTAGCATGCGGCAGTTCGTTTTCCTGCGCCCCCACGGTCCCGGAGCATTTGTCCGTTTCGGTGAGCGCATGGCGCCCGGAACTGACCCGGAATTGCCGCTCGAACTAGGGGATGCCCGGCTCTGCCACCCTTGGCGAGTTCTGTACGCCTCGGACGCGAACATCGAAGCCTGGTTGCCGTACTGGTGCAACGCGTTCGGACCCGTCCTGTACCGCCTCATCCTCTGCGACCGGAATTGGGTCTGGGAGACACATGCCCGTGAAACCGACGTTCGTCTGCGCAACGGCGAATGTGGGAAAGAACCGTGGTGGAATCGACTCCCCGGTTCGCCCCGACCCGTGCCGAATTGGTGGAGAGACGCGCCCGACTCCGGATTGCCCTTGGCGAGGGTGCTGGACATTCCCCCCAAGTCCGTAGAATTCACCGCGATCGATACCCTGGATCAGCGCGGACTCCTGGTCGAAACCCATCCGGTCCGCTACCGGGTCCGGATTCCCGTTGCCCCGACGGTATAATCGCCCCCATGAATGTCCTTCTCGTGGGCCCGCGCGGTTTCTGCGCCGGTGTCGACCGGGCCGTCGAAATTGTCGAACTCGCGCTCAAGATCCACGGCGCCCCGCTGTGGGTCCGCCACGAGATTGTGCATAACGAAACCGTAGTGGAGCGCCTGCGGGCGAAAGGGGTCGTCTTCACCGACATCCTCGAGGAAATCCCGCGGGGGGCGCCCGTGGTCTTCTCCGCACACGGTGCCGCCCCGGATGCGTTCGAGGCGGCGCGCGAACGTGGTCTGGATGTCATCGACGCGACCTGCCCGCTGGTGACAAAAATCCACCTGGAAGTCCGCAAGTACCTCAAACGGGGCTACGGCATTCTCTACATCGGGCATCACGGCCATGTCGAGACCATCGGCACCTTGGGGCAGGCTCCCGGCCGACTGTCACTGGTGACCAACACCGAAGAAGCGCAAACGGTTGCCGACCCGGGTAACGATAACCTCATCTACCTGACGCAAACCACACTCAGTCTTGACGAAACCGCCGATATCGTGGCCGTGCTGAAGCGACGTTTTCCAAGATTGGAAGACCCGCCGACGTCCGACATTTGCTACGCCACCCAGAATCGTCAGGACGCTGTCACGGAACTCGCCCGCCACGGTGGTGGGAGTCACCGCGGGAGCGTCGGCGCCCGAGGATGTTGTCCAGGAACTGGTAGAGGAACTGAAGCGACGAGGCGCGCAGTCGGTTGAAAATCTCGACGTTCTCGAGGAAGACATGGAATTTCGAGTGCCGCCGGGACTGCTGCAACTCGCGTCCCGATCCAATCCCTAAGTTAGCCTCGCATTCCAAACAAACGGACCGGCCCGCCGTCAGGCAAACCGGTCCGCTTTCGTGATGACAA
>CAZYBA010000222.1:0-2638 GCA_964646105.1 uncultured Armatimonadia bacterium | reverse complement strand
CGTCAGACGATGGCGACTTCCTTGCCCGCTTCCGTGGACGCAAAGATGCCGTCGATGATCTGCGTCACCATCAACGCTTGTTCCCCGGTCGCCGCACCAACCTCGGCGATCGGGAGGTCCTCGCGAATCGCCTTCAGGAACATGCGAATCTCCTCGCCATGGGTTGACTCCACACGAGGCAACCAACCCGCCTTGGTGTCCGTCAACGTGCCGAACTCTTCCCGGTAGAGCGTGTACTGGCCCGCATTCGCATCGAGGAACGCCCCTGCGCCAGTCCCGAACAGCTGGGTGTCGAAGTGCTCCTGATCAATGTTGGCGACGAAACTGCTGGTCAAGTGCAATGTTCGACCGTCCTCGAAACGAACCATCGCCACGGCAAAGTCCTCGACCGTGTAGTCCTTCGGATCCCATTGGCCCCACATGCCCAAAACACCGCCGCGGCGGGCGATGTGCGCATCGGCACGCCCCACCACCGCGACTGGCTTCGGATGACCCATCAGCCAGAGTGTCATGTCGGTGATGTGGACTCCGATGTCGATCAACGGTCCGCCGCCGTTCTTCTCCTTGTTGATGAAAACACCCCAGGTCGGAACACCACGGCGACGAATGGCGCGGGCGGACGCATGGTAAACGTCGCCCATCAAGCCGGTTTCGATTGCTCGCTTGAGCGACTGCGCCCCGGACGAATAGCGCATGTTGTAACCGATCTGCAGCTTCTTGCCGGTCGCCTCCGAAGCCGCGATCATGGCCTTGGCTTCAGTCGAGTTCATCGCCATCGGCTTTTCGCACAACACATGCTTTCCCGCTCGCAACGCGTCGATCGTTGCCTGCATGTGCACACCGTTGGGCGTGCAGACCGACACCGCATCGATCTCCGGCATCTCAAGCAATCGGTGGTAATCGGAAACCGTGGTCGCGATGCCGAAACGATCGCTGGACGCCTCCATGCGCCGCTCCTCGGCTATGTCCGCCACCGCAACAATCTCGCACTCGGCGGGCAATCGCGTGTAACCGTTGTAATGGGCACCCTTGGCGATTCCGCCGAATCCGATGATGCCGATGCCGATCTTTCCGTCCTTGGTCATGGAACGCATCCTTGTGAATGAAGTCCGACATCGTTTCGACACGGTGACTGCGGCATCCTGCGGAAGGAATGCCACAAGCCACTGTCGCACTTCCCCCCATGACGCAATCCGATCCCTGGCCGTTGGTCGAAAGACTCTTCCGTGAATCGGGATCCGATGCCTACTTCGGTGAGGCCGTCACCCAACTTCAACACGCTCTCCAATCGGCCGCCTTGGCGGAAGCGGAAGGGGCAACCGATTCCTTGGTGGTTGCGTCGCTGCTGCACGACATCGGGCACCTCTTGCATGGCCTTGAACAAGACATCGCCGACAAAGGGGTCGATGGGAATCATGAAGCCGTCGGCGCTCGCTTCCTTGAACAGGCTTTCCCTGCCTCTGTCTCGGAACCCGCGCGAGGGCATGTCGACGCCAAACGCTACCTATGTGCGGTGGACCCCGACTACCGGTCGACGTTGTCCCCGGCGTCGGTGAAAAGCCTGGAGCTGCAGGGAGGGGCGATGAACCCTGCCCAGTGCTTGGAATTTGAATCCCGCCCTTACTTCACCCAAACCGTTCGGCTGCGCCGATGGGATGACCGCGCCAAGGATCCCGATGCCGTGGTTCCAGGGATCGAAGCCTACCGAGACCGCATCCGGGCCTGTGCGCGAAAGCGCCCCGAGGGGGTGGATTGACTATGTATCGGTTCCCGTGACGATCCGGAGCCCTCCGACGTCAACGTTGCGATTGAGACGAAGTCCCGCGAATCCGGTTTTCTACGCAGGAGGCACCCGCTCCTAGACGAACCGGGCGCAGACTCAAAACCGCGCGAGGCCCCAGTACAACACCACGTACAGCAACGCTATCCCACGCAACAGCCAGACCGTAAATCGTCGGTGACGCTGGGCGAGACGGGGAGCGAGCATCAACGCCGGAACACAGGTCGCACCTTTCACCAGCACAAAGACCGCCGGATGCGACTCGAAGGTCCATGCCAGAACCGGGTTGGCCTCGTCCGCGACTCCCGTAACCACCCACCAAAGCGTGGTGGCCATGTCCGCCATGCAGATGACCGAGAGCAACAACGCCTCCCGTTCGCCAGCACGACGAATCAGAAGTCGCTTCCCAAAACGAGGGCGCCAGGGCGAACGTCGCTCGACGCCGTCCGGAGCGGATCCGCGATCGCCGTTCATCGATCCGAAGGCTCCGACGCGGGCACAACACATTGGTATCCGGTCCGGTCAACCGGCAGACGATCGTTCATTCCCGCCTCGATCCCCAGCCAAATCGCCCGCGGAACCCCGCCGAGGCCGAGATCACGGTAGGGGATGTTGAAGTCGATTCGGGAGGAACGTGATGCCGTGAGCGGCACCGATACCGTCCGCGTTACCGGCCCCGTCAAACTGCCGTCCGAAACCATGGCCCGGGCTCGGATCAGATACCGGATCCCCGGAGAAGAACGACCGCGCATCTGCGCCTCGACCCGTACATGGTCTGAACCGAAGTCCCATCGCAATGAGGAAATGTCCGCCGCCGGCTGGGCGTAACGCGCAATATCGTCTGCGACGGGTTGGTTT
>CAZYBA010000221.1:0-5832 GCA_964646105.1 uncultured Armatimonadia bacterium | reverse complement strand
CGCCGCCGATGGGGCGGAAACAACAGCCGCCGGACGTTTCTCCTGTGCGGAGAACGCGAACGCGGTGAGGGATGCCAAGCCGGCTACAGCGGCGACCAAGCGCAACGTCATGACCGCTATTTACCGCATAACCCCCCTCGACCCTGCCTGATTTTGACGTTTGTACTGCAATCTGGGGATTTTCCCGGGCAGGAAATCCCACCCTGTTCCCCGCAATCGCCAAGCACCATGCGTCAGGTCCCTTTCTTGTCTCGAAAAACCCGTGGAAAAATCGACCCGCTCACCCGGCGGCGATGGATTTGGGTAGCCGACCCGCCCTGGTGGTGGGCCTGACGGTGGCCGCCACCGGACTGGCCGTCTTCGCCGGCAACAGTGCCCAAGGCAACCCACAGCGCACAGGAAAGCCCGGTACTTCCCAACCAATCCATTTCGACAAGGAAATCCGTCCCCTTCTCGGCGACCACTGCCTGGCGTGCCACGGGTTCGATGAGAAGACCCGGCAAGGGGGGCTGCGACTCGACACCCCGCTCTCCAAGGCCCAGTTGGCTTCGCTCACGCAGCGCCTGGCGCTCAAGCCCGGCGCTCTCGGTGCGATGCCCCCGCCGTCGCATCCCAAGCCACTCACCGCACCCGCACGGACTGCGTTGACAAACTGGGCGGCCGCCGGCGCCCCGGTCAAGGCACACTGGGCGTTTGTTGCGCCGGTACGCCCCGCACTTCCCGCTGTTCGCAACTCCGACTGGGTCCGCAACCCGATCGACCGCTTTATCCTGGCCCGGCTTGAGAAGGAGGGCGTCGCGCCGTCCCCTGCCGTCGGAAAATCCACCCTCCTGCGCCGCGCCGCCCTCGATCTCACCGGACTTCCACCGACCCCGGCCGAGATGGACGCGTTCCTTTCCGACCCGCGCCGGGACGCCTACGAGCGTGCGGTGGATCGCCTGCTGGCGTCCCCGCGTTACGGCGAAAAAATGGCGCAGGCGTGGCTCGACGGTGCCCGTTACGCCGACTCCAACGGTTATCAGGCCGATTACGAACGGTTCCAATGGCCGTGGCGCGACTGGGTGATCGACGCGTTCAACAACAACATGCCGTTCGACCAGTTCACGATCGAGCAGTTGGCGGGCGACATGCTGCCCGGCGCCACCATTTCCCAAAAGGTCGCCACCGGGTTCAACCGGAACCACCGCATCAACACCGAGGGTGGGGTCATCGCCGAGGAATGGCGCGTCGAGAATGTCGTCGACCGCCTCGAAACCACCGGCGCGGTCTGGCTGGCGCTCAGCATCGGCTGCGGACGTTGCCACGATCACAAGTACGACCCGATCAGCCAGCGCGATTTCTACAGCCTCTTCCACTACTTCAACAATGTTCCCGAATCCGGCACCGGTGCGGAAAGCCCGGTCAACCATCCCCCGATCGCACGGGTTCCGGGACGCGATCAAGCCGCGGCGTTGGCAGCGGCCGACAAACGCATCGTGGACGCCAAGGGCAAGGTGGCATTGGCGAACACCGGACTGGCCAGCCGCCTCGCCGCTTGGGAAACGCGCACCGGAGCCAAGGTGGACGGTACGGCGTGGGCGAGCCCCGTTCCGTCGGTGAGCGCCCGCAACGGTTCCCGGATGCGGGTTCTGGAACAATCGATTGTCAAGGCGGACCCGCCGGCGCCGGGCGGGGAAACGTTCACGGTCACGGTTCCCGCCACGGGTGCGACGGTCTCGGGAATCCGCTTGGAAGTATTCCCGGATGAAAACGGCCGGATCTCACGCCACGAGGGCGGCAACTTCGTCCTCGGCGATCTGTCGTTGACGATCAACGGGCAACGGATCCCGCTGGCCCGCGCGACCGCCGACTACAACCAGGACGGTTTCCCGGCCCCGAACGCGATCGACTCCGACCCCAACTCCGGCTGGGCGGTGTACGGACGTACGGACCAACCCCACACGGCGGTCTTTTCCCTGGCGAAACCCATGCTCGCGAGCGCCCCCCTGGTGCTGCGTCTCGCCTGCGAAACCCAGTACGATCGTCACTATTTCACCAAATTCCGGGTGAGTGTGACCGGCAGCGACGATCCCCACGGCGACCCGGTTCCCCTGGACGTTGTCACGGCGTTTGCGGTGGACCGATCGGCGCGCACCGGGGCCCAGATTGCCGCACTGGAAAACTGGTTCCGCTCGCGCGACCCTGAATCGGTGGCTGCCGCGGCCGATGTGACCGCCGCCGAGAAGAGCCGTCAAGCCATTGTGGATGCGTCCCCGACCGTGATGGTCATGGACGAAATGGCGGCTCCGCGCAAGTGCTATGTCCTGATCCGCGGCCAGTACGACCAGCGCGGTGACGAAGTGGGCCCGGGAATTCCCGCAGCCCTCGGAAAATTGCCCAAGGGCGCCCCCAACAACCGGCTCGGCTTCGCCCGCTGGGTGGCTTCCAAGGACAACCCCCTCACCGCCCGGGTCGCAGTCAACCGACTTTGGGAAAAGTTCTTCGGCACCGGGATTGTGGCCACCGGCGAGGACTTCGGGGTCCGTGCCGAGTTGCCGACCCATCCCGAGTTGCTCGACTGGCTGGCCACCGAATTTGTCCGGCTCGGCTGGGATCTGAAAGCCATCCAGAAGCTGATGGTCACCAGTGCGACTTATCGTCAAGCGTCGGCTGTCCGCCCCGACCTGATGCGCCGGGATCCGGAGAATCGTCTCTGCGCGCGCATGCCCCGCCTGCGTCTTCCCGCCGAAGTGATCCGCGACCAAGCCTTGTTCGCAGCCGGGTTGCTCAGGGAGAAAATTGGCGGCCCCGGGGTACGTCCCTACCAACCGGACGGTGTCTGGGACGAGATCAATGTCTACGGAAATCTGCGCAATTACAAGCACGACAAAGGCGACAACCTTTACCGTCGATCGCTCTACACGTTCTGGAAACGTACCGCCGCGCCGCCGCAAATGGCGATTTTCGATGTTCCCGGGCGCGAGGCGTGCCGTGTGCGACGATCGCGCACCAACACGCCGTTGCAGGCATTGGTGCTCATGAACGACCCGACGTTCGTGGAAGCGGCGCGTGTGCTGGCGACCCGTGCGATTCGCGAGGGTGGCGGCGACACCGGCAGGCGGTTGGATGTGGTTTTCCGCTATGCCTTGGGCCGGAGGCCGACGCTTGCGGAGCGTTGGGTCCTCGAGGACGGACTACGCAGCCGGTTGGAGAGCTTCCGCAAACGTCCCGACGATGCCCGCAAACTGCTGGAAATCGGGGAGACCCGTCCGACGGCATCGGTCGAACCGGCTGAGCTCGCCGCCTGGACCCTGCTTTCCGGGATTGTCCTCAACACCGATGAAATGGTGACTCGGGAATGAGCGCCACGCTCGAGCTGGTCCCCATGCTCGCGGTCTGCGATGGTAGCGCAGCGCTCGCGTTCTACCAGAGCGCGTTCGAGGCTGTGGTCGTATCCCGGATCGTCGACGACAACGGGGCCATCGCCCATGCGGAGCTCCGTGCAGGAGCGGTTCGTTTCATGCTCAGCGACGAAAGTCCGGAGCATGGGGCACTGGCGCCAACCACCTTGGGCGGGTCGCCGGTGCTGTTGCTGATGCTTGTCGAGAATGTGGAAGCGGCTCTCACCCGGGCGGTGGACGCCGGCGCGGTTGTCGATCGCCCGGTACAGGACGGAATTGTCCGCAACGCCAAGATCCGTGATCCGTTCGGGCACCGCTGGATGCTCGCCGAGGAGGCCAAGCCGAAAGGTTCGGGGGAGGCCCCAACGCCATGACATCAAGGCTTGCCGGTTTTCTCTCGTGTTCCATCTGCCTCGCTGGACCCGCGGAGAAGGACGACCACGAGGCGATTGCCAACGTCCAGTGCGCCTCCCCCGCTTCAGGCACTCCTTTCTTCCGTAAACGGCATCGTGCGATTGTTGCCGTTTCGGAAAGGTCGGATCTGCGAATCTTCTCTCAGCCCGTTGGGAAACCGCTCCGGGGTCCCAGGTTTCACGTGAAACAATTGTCGATTGCCAATTCCCGACCCGCGATTCCGTTACCGAGTTTCGAAATCAAACCATGACCTTCCAAGACCATCCTGCCACCATTCAAGACCGCCTCAACCGCCGGACGTTCCTCGGAGGTGCCGGGGCCGGTGTCCTCGCGCTCGCCGGGCTGCTGGATTCATTGCCGGCTGCGGCGGCGGGACGGGTCGCCAAGGTGAAACGGGTGATCTACCTCTTCCAATCCGGGGCACCGTCCCAGATGGAGCTCTTCGACCCCAAACCCGGACTCGTGGCACTGCGTGGCACCAACCTGCCGGACTCGATACGCAAAGGCCAGCGCCTCACCGGCATGACCAGCGGGCAAGGGACTTTTCCCGTGGCACCGTCGGCAATCGGCTTCGGCAGGCACGGCAAGTCCGGGATGGAGATCGCCGACATACTTCCGTACACATCGAAGCTGGCCGACAAGATCTGCCTGATCCGCTCGATGCACACGGACGCGATCAACCACGATCCCGCCGTGACATTCTTCCAGACCGGTTCGCAACTGGCAGGTCGGCCGTCGATCGGTGCGTGGCTGTCCTACGGGCTGGGTACCCAGAACAAGGACTTGCCGGCATTCCTGGTGTTGACATCCAAGGGGTCGGGACGTCCGGACGACCAACCGTTGTACGACCGGCTGTGGGGATCGGGCTTTCTGCCGACCGTACATCAGGGGGTGAAATTGCGCAACGCCGGGGATCCGGTGTTGTTCCTCTCCGACCCGCCGGGAGTCACTAGGGGTGACCGTCGCGCAATGCTCGATGACTTGCGCGGACTCAACCGACTGCGCCGTGCGGTGACCGCCGATCCGGAGACAGATACCCGCATCGCCCAGTACGAAATGGCGTTCCGCATGCAGGCGTCCGTACCGGAGCTCGCCGATATCGGCAACGAGCCCCAGCATATTCTCGACATGTACGGACCGGATGTTCGTCGCCCCGGAAGCTTCGCGTACAACTGCCTGCTCGCCCGACGTCTCTCGGAAAAGGGAGTGCGCTTCGTGCAGTGCTTCCACATGGGCTGGGATCATCACGGCGACCTGCCGCGCGCGATTCGCCTGCAGGCCCGCGACACCGACCAGCCATCGGCGGCGCTCGTCAACGACCTCGCGCAGCGCGGCCTTCTCGACGAAACGCTGGTGGTGTGGGGAGGCGAGTTCGGGCGGACGGTCTACTCGCAGGGAGGACTCTCCACCGACAACTATGGTCGAGACCACCATCCCCGGTGTTTCTCACTCTGGCTGTGCGGCGCAGGCATCCGCGGCGGGGTCACCTGGGGCTCCACCGACGATTTCTCGTACAACATTGTGGAGAATCCGGTTTCGGTGCACGACCTGCACGCGACCATGCTTCATCTGATGGGGATCGACCACACGCGTCTGACCTACCGCTACCAAGGGCGCGATTTCCGGCTGACGGACGTCTTCGGGAACGTCGTGAAGCCGCTGCTGAGCTGATCCGCCCCTCTCCAAGCGCTTCACGACGCACAACCCGCCCGTTGGCTCCCGACGAAGCCCCGGACCCTACCGCAACGGCAACCCGCTGGGGCGGGACGCGACCCTCGTGATTGCCCGTGGCCACGCCATCGCACGACACAACCCATCCGCAATACGCGCGGAGCCGCTCGCCTGCTCGGCCGAAGGCCTTCACCGCCCGTTGGCTCCCGACGATGCCCCGGACCCCGCCGTAAGGGCAACCCCCGGGGCGCGACGCGACCTTGGTCGTTGACTGTGGCCACGCCATAGCACGACACAACCCATCCCGGCAAAACGCGCGGAGCCGCTCGCCTGCTCGGCCGAAGGCCTTCACCGCCCGTTGGCTCCC
>CAZYBA010000220.1:5477-5859 GCA_964646105.1 uncultured Armatimonadia bacterium | reverse complement strand
AGCGCGGCCGGTGTGGACAGCTTGGCCCGGGTCTCCTGGGCATGGCAGACAGCGACCGGGAGCAGGGCGGCCAAGGTGGCCAACGCGGTGTTGCGGGTCATGCACGCATTATACTCGCGCGCCGGCCGGGAGATATCGTCCCCCTGAGGATCGACGTTCGAGGACGCCCGGATATCGCGCTCCAGAACTTCCCATGTTGACGCCAATCAGGCGAGGCGTGAGCGCAGGCGACCCGACACCAAGTCCACCAAACCGACGGTCACCACGATTCCGAGGACGATAACCCCGATGCGGGGGTAGTTGGCCGCTTGGTACTGAAGGCTGAGCAACGCCCCGATGCCCCCCGCACCCACCAGTCCCAGAACACTGGCCGAGCGGACAT
>CAZYBA010000220.1:0-5467 GCA_964646105.1 uncultured Armatimonadia bacterium | reverse complement strand
CCGCGGCAGGCGTGGCCCCGGTGGCCACCAACGCTTCGACAGAACCCTTGTCGACCCCCTCGATCCGCTCCGCATACAACTTGCCGAGCATCCCGATCGAATGGATCGCCACTGCCATCACGCCCGGGAACGGGCCGAGGCCCAGCCCCTTGATGAACGCGATGGCCAACAGAATCTCCGGAAACGTGCGAATGCCGTCCAAAATCAACTTTCCGACCGTCGACGGTACGGGGTTGCGGGCCAGGTTGCGGGCGGCGAGCACCCCAAACGGCAGCGCGAATACGGTGGCAAGTGCTGTTCCCAAGGCAGCGATCTGGATTGACTCCCGTATCCCGCCCGCCACCTGCGGCAGGTATTCCCAATCCGGCGGTCCGAACATCTGTCGGACAATCGCCCCCATCTTGGGGAACCCCTTGGCGATCCGCTCGGTCGACAGTTCCAAGCCGCCCAGCGACCACACCACCACCACCAAGGTGACCATCCAGCCCAGCACCGCCCACGGGGAACGTCTCACGCCAGCCTCCTACGCAGCGCACCCGAGAGGCTGTCGATCAGGAAAACCACCACGAAGGTCGCCGCCACGATCACCCCGACGTTCCCGTAACTCAGGAACGCAATCTGGGTCTTGAGCAAGACTCCGATGCCTCCTGCCCCCACGAGTCCAAGGACGGCTGCCGCGCGGACATTGATTTCAAACGCATAGAGGGTGTATGCCACGAAATCCGGAGCCACCTGCGGCAGAACCGCCATGGCTGCCTGCTGGATTCGGTTGCCTCCCGCCGCCGCAGTCGCCTCGATCGGGCCGGGATCGATGGTTTCGACCGTGTCGGCCAAGAGCTTGGCCACCACACCGAACGAGAACACCATCAGGGCCAGGAAGCCGGCCATGGGTCCGATGCCGAATGCCGAGGCGAGCAGGGCGGCCAGCACCAGATCCGGAATGGTGCGGATGAGGTTCAGGATCGAACGTCCCGCATGGTAGACCGCCGGAGAGCGCGCTAGGTTGCGGGCGGCGAGCAGCGTGAACGGCAATGCCAGGACCGCGCCTCCCAAACTCGATGCAACCGCGATCCGCAGGGTTTCCGCCAACGGGTCGACGAGCTTTTTCGCGAACGCCGCGGGCCACGGGGGGAGCATCCCTTGGAAAAACGCCAGAATTTCCGGCATGGCGGTGATCAGTTTCACCGAATCGAACCGCGTTCCGGCGGCGCTCCAAACGAGAATGGCGCCGACGACCCCCGCCGCGAACCATGTCTTCCACGGCAATGGCGGCCGGGCGACAGTCACGGGTTGTCCCCGCTGCCGCGCAGGTCGTCGGGGCGGATCTTACGTCCGTAAATGGCCTCGAAATCGGCTTCGGTCATGGACGCGCCGGGACCATCGAACACCACTTGGCCCGCGCGCAGGCCCACTACCCGGTCGGCGTATTCCATGGCCATGTCCACGAAGTGCAGGTTGACTAGGGTCAACAGGTTGTGCTCACGGGAGAGTTCCTTGAGATCGCGCATGACCTGATGGGCGGTGGGGGGATCGAGGGACGCCACGGGTTCGTCGGCGAGCAGGATGCGCGGTTGCTGGGCTAGGGCACGGGCGATTGCGACCCGTTGCTGCTGACCACCCGACAGCGTGTCGGCGCGTTGCCACATCTTGTCGGCAATCCCGACGCGTTCCAGGCAACGCTGCGCCAATGCGAGATCTTCCTTGGGGAACCATCCCAGCACGGTCCGCCAGGTCGGCATGGTGCTGAGCCGGCCGGCCAGGACATTGCGCGCCACGGACGCACGCCGGACCAGATTGTAATTTTGGAAAATCATCCCGATGTTGCCGCGCAGCCGGCGCAAGCGATTGTCGGGGAGCCCCACCACCGGCTCTCCGAGAACGTCAAGGTTGCCTTCCGTGGGGGTGACCAACCGGTTGACACAGCGGATGAGTGTCGATTTACCGGCACCGGAGAGCCCCACCACCACCACAAACTCTCCGGCGTGGAACTTCAGGCTGCAGTCACGCAGGGCGATTTGACCGGTGGGGTAGGTGACCCCCACCCGATCGAAAACAACCAGCGGCGCGTCTTCGGAAGCTTGGGTTTCCGCCACGCTACTTCTTGGCCGGCGCCGCCGGCTTCGGGGCGTCCTTCTTCTGGAACGATTCGAGCCCGACCCCCATGGCTTGGGCCACTTCGCGCACCGGATCGTAGTCGGCATCCGCGGCGTCCAGCAAGTCGTCGACCTCGTACACATCGTCGAGGGTCTTCTTGCCCTCGGGAGTGTCCTTGTATTTCAGGAACGCCGCCTTGATCTTGGCGACCAGCTCGGGGGCGAGTCCGGACCGGATCGAGATGGTGTCGTTCGGAATTTCGTCGGTCTTGCCGATCGGGACCACCTTGGTTTTGACATCCTTGTAGGCGTCCAACTTTTCAAGCTTGTTGCGCGCATCGTCGTAGGTGGCCGCAACATCCACTTCCCCTGTGTAGACAGCCCGGATGGCAGCGTCGTGACCGCCTGCGAAAACCGTCTGGCTGAAGTAGGAATCCGGTTCGATGCCCTGCTTCTTGAGATAGGCGGCGGGGAAGAGGAATCCGGAAGCGGACGACGGATCGACAAACGCGATCCGTTTGCCCTTGGCGTCCTCGATCTTAGTGATCCCCGACCCGGCCCGCGCGGTGAACATCGCGTGGTAGGTGGGCGATCCGCGACGGCTGGTCTTGAGCATGACGTCCGCAGCGCCGCGGTCCTTGGCGAGCACATAGGCGAGCGGAGGGAGCGATCCAATGTCGACCTGTCCGGATTTCATCGCCTCGACCAAGCCGGCGTAGTCCTGGGTGGTGTAGGTCTCGACCGGCATGCCGAGTTCCTTGGACAGGTAATCGGCCATCGGCTGGGCGTTCTCGGCAATCTTGTCGGCTTCGACCGACGGCACAAAACCGAAAACAAGCTTGGCAGGGGTTGCGTCGGGTGCCTTGCCGCCCCCGGATTGGGTGCAGCCGACTCCGAGGCCGGCGACGGCCAAGAGGACGGAAACGAGAACACTGCGGCGACGGACGGTGGGCACTTTCGTGTATACTCCTGTCACGATTGCGGGGGTCGGGCGGCCCGGTGCGGCGCCGGTTTATCTGCGCAAAATCCCTCCGCAGCCGACGGGATTCCCCCCGCCGGAACGCCGGAAGTATACCTTGCGGCTCCGAGCACGGGCAATTACATTCCGCCTTTCCGCCCCCTTCCGAACCACGCCATGGAAGTCAAGGAGAAATGGAGCCGCCGGCTCGCCGACTGGTACGAACGTCTGCGCGGCGAACGCGACCACGCCCTGAGACCCCGCGATGTCCTCGCCAATCTCGTTTCCACGCTTGAATCGCAGGCACGCGAGGGCCTCGACGGTGCGTCGTATGTACCCAACCACATTGTCGTGCGTGTCGGGGTGAAGGACGACGAAGAACGGACGTATGTGCGGGCGTTCGTGGATGGCAACGAATTGGCGTTGGCGCTCGAGTCCGAACTGGTGGCCCTCGGTTACGGCACACGCGGGCCGTTGCGGGTGGAGGTCGAGGATTTCCCGTGGGCTGCAGACTCCCCGCGGCTGACATTCCAGTGCCGATTCGACACCAATCCGGTCCCAGCCGAATCGTCCGCCTACGACCCGCCCCGGGCGTTCCCGGTCTTGCGCGCCGATGTTCCCGCCCAGCCACCCACCCAGCCCCGTACGGTCGCCGTCGGTCCGGTGGGTGCCCTGCTCGATGTCCTGCACCCCGACGGACGCTGTGAAACCATCCCCGTCGGCCCCGGCGGACTGCGTGTGGGACGGGGACGTCAGCACGGGAACGATTTGATCCTCGGTGACGATCCGCTGGTTTCCAAGCTCCACGCCCGGTTCGACGTCGACAAGGGCCAGCTTTGGATCACCGACCACCGTTCCACAAACGGCACCCTGGTCGGGACCCGCCCGCTTGCGCCCGATGTCCCGTTCCCGGTCCCGGACGGAGAAACCGTCCGCATCGGCACCACGGTGCTGCAGGTCCGCTTGACCGGGGACCCCCCCACGCTGCCCGCACCCCCGGGACGTTTCCCGAATGCCAGCCCCGCGGCGAATCCAGTGGTCACCGATCCGGTACGGCACGACATTCCTGCCCGGTTTCGATTGAACAGTCCTACGGGAGAATCGTGGCCGCTGGGTTCGTCCATGATTGTCGGCTCCGCCCTGATCGACGATATTGTCTTGGTCGGCGAACGGGTCGGCACCGGGCATGCGCGGATCACGATCGAGGGCGAAATGGTCCGGGTCGAGGATTTGGGAAGCCGTTCGGGAACCGCCGTGAACGGTCTGGCGATTCCGGCGCGCCTCCCGGTGGTAATCCGACCGGGTGACACTGTGTCGTTCGGCGATGTCGAGACCCGCCTGACCGCCGAAGGGCCCGTCTGATCGGCGCCGGTTGCGCCTTATAATTCCGAGAACCTGCCCATGTCCTCATACCCTCCCCAATTCCACTGCCATGCCGACACCCATGTCGGGTTGCAACGTTCTCTCAACGAAGACAGTTACGAGACATTCGAACTGACGGGTTGCGAGGCGGCGTTCGTGGTCGCCGACGGCATGGGGGGGTTGCGGGCCGGGGATGCCGCGAGCCGCACCGCGGTCGCGGTCATCCGTGACCGCCTGAAACAGAATCTCGCGCAGAACATCAGCGCGGACCGGATCGACCAGGCTCTGCGTACTGCGTTCGCAACCGCCAACGAAGCCGTTCTCGCTTTGGCGCCGCCCTCGACCGGAGCCCGCGAAACCGCGTTGGCCGGCACCACCGCCGTGGCCGGAGTCCTGTTCGACGGTGTCCTGCACATTGCGCACGCCGGCGACTCGCGGGCGTATTTGGTGCGTGACGGTCACCTGAGTCCGTTGACATTCGATCATTCGTTCGTGGCGGAACGGGTCCGCGCCGGCGACATGACCGAGGACGAAGCGAGGCGCAGCCGGTTCCGCAACATGGTGACCCGTGCCATCGGGATAGAGGCCACCGTGCTCCCCGACCTGTGCCGCACGCGTCTCCAACCAGGAGACCGCATCCTGGTGTGCACCGACGGCCTGACCACGATGCTCGACGATATCCGGATCGCCGGCTTGCTGATGGCGGAACCCGACGGCGACAAGGCCGTGGCGACATTGATCGCCGCCGCCAATGCCGAGGGGGGTTCCGACAACATCACGCTGGTTATCTTGGACGAAACGCAGCCCAACCCCCGCAGCGGACCTGCCCCTGCCCCGGTGGTCGCCGTCTCGCCGCCTCCGCCACCCGCTCCCCGACGCCCCTCCGAGCCGGGCCAGCAGTCCACCGACCAACCCGCCATGCGCGGCGCCAAGCCGATTCCGGGCCGCAACCGTCGCGGCAAGGGTACAGATTTACTCGATCTCGACAAACCTCGGCGGCGACGCAGCGACCGTAACGGCAGCGCAATGGCAACCATTTCCATGGCGTTCGTGG
>CAZYBA010000219.1:4689-5866 GCA_964646105.1 uncultured Armatimonadia bacterium | reverse complement strand
CCATGAACTGGCCGAATTTTTCTTTCCAGGACGCTCCGGTGCGCAGTGCGGCGTCGCTCAACGACCCGCGTTGGTTCGGCACCCCGTGCATTTCGTTGCAGAATGTCCGCTGCCCGATTGCGGTCTGTGTCCACTTCAGGTAGTCCCAGGCGTCCTCGACGGTCTTGGACTCGCGCGGGATGCAGAAGAGATTTCCGCCGAGCCAGGCGGTGCCTTGCAGGTCCGGGCGATCGGCGGGACGGGGCAGCGGAGCAACACCGTAGTCGGTTTTCGGGGCGTACTTTTCGGTCCACCACGTGTACCACTGTCCGGTAAACACCATGGCCGCCTGCCCCAGATAGAACGGGTTGTAACTGCCCATTTCGGTTGCGAGACCGTTGGAAAAGCCTGCCACGGCTTCGTTGCCACCCTGTACGTCCATGAGGCGCTTGTACCAGCGCGCCGCGGCGACCGTGTCGGGATGGTCCGCGGTGACATTGCCGGTTTTGGGATCCACGAACTGTCCGCCGCAGGCTGCGACCATCTGCACCGCCTCCGGGGGGCGCAGGCCGATGCGCTGGATACGTCCGTCCTTGCGCAGCGTGAGGCGTTTGCAATATTCCTCGAGGTCTTCAAGGGTCTGCGGTGGTTTTTCGGGATCGAGGCCGGCTTCACGGAAGACTTTCTTGTTCCAGAGCAACACCATGCAGTCGACCAGATACGGGATGGCCCAGGTCTTGCCGTCCCAACGGCACTGCCCGATCGATGCGTCGGTGAATTGGTCGAGTGTGATTCCGGATGCGGCCATCAGGTCGTCGAGGGGACGCAGGGCGCCGTTGGCGGCGAGCGGTGCGAGCATTGCGGAGTCGCGGACCGTAAAGAGTTCGGGAGGGGAGCCTCCGACCAACGCCCGGATGGTCTTGTCGTCCTGGACCGCGCCGAGGTTGTCGAGCGGGCGTTTTGGATTCCGCGCGCGGTTGTACGCAGCGAGCGTGTTCTCGAAATAGCGTTGCTCGTCCCCGGCCCACATGCTCCACACCTGCAGTTGGTTCTTGTGCTCGGGGCGGCACCCGACCACTGCGTACCGGTCCTGCGGGTGCTGGTCGACCCCGAGCGCGCCCACGGTCTCGACGTCCGACTGGCGTGGGACTTCGGTACCGGTCCGGCGGTCGGACTCCATCTGCGCAACTCGGTGGCG
>CAZYBA010000219.1:0-4679 GCA_964646105.1 uncultured Armatimonadia bacterium | reverse complement strand
GGCGGCAAGCGCACTGCCGGTGTGGGTGAGGAACTGTCGTCTGGGGAGAGGCATGGCGGGTTTTGGCGGGAACCGACTGCCGGGCGGAGTCGGCGACCAGCGGGCTATTTCGGTCCCACTGCGTTGGGTTCCTGTTGAAAAACCGGGATTGCGGCGTTCGGGTAGGATGCGTGGCATGGAGCAGTTCTCCGAAAAGTCTGTTGCCGAGGAGTCCGCACGTCAGTGGCTGGCGCGCTTTGCGCCGTATGTCTACGCGCTGACCGTGGAAAACGCGGACGATTGCCGGGCACAGATCGAGCGCCTGCGCGGGTTGGCTGTCGAGGCGGGGCCGTTGGTACGCGCGCTGGAGACGGACCCGACTGCGGATCCGGCGCTGCTGGGGACATTGCGTCAGGCAATTTCGACGTTGGGTGGTATCGAGGACGACCTGCGCCGCAAACTCGCGAAGCTCGCGCCCGGCGACCCGGCGGCGCTGGTGGATTTGGATGACTTGCGGGAACGGCTGGCCGAACGTGCGGCCCGCGAGGAGCTCGGGGAGACGTCCGGTGTGGAGGTTCCTACCCGTTGGAATCAGCGGCTGTCGCCCGCGAGCCCGGCGGCGGCGGTCGGTTTGTTTGTTTTCGGAACGGGTTGGAACGCGTTCACGGCGGTGCATGCGACCTTCATGATCGGAGGGATGGCGTCGCAGTTCGGTTGGCCGGCGTACATCATGCTGCTGTTCTATGCAATTTTCTTCGGGGCGGGGTTTTCAATGTGGGCCGGTGCGGTGGAATCGGGGAGTCGTCAGGAGGTCGAAATGGACGGCAACCGGCTGACGTTGGTGAAGACATTGGGACCGTGGGTGCGTCGCAAGACCTGGGACCTGGACCCGAAAGAGCCGGTGGTCTCGCTGGATCCGATGGAGGCGTTGCAGTCGGGCGGGATGACTTTCACGGGACCGGGCAAGCGCTTGGGCGGTGCGGTTGTGGCGATCGATGTTTCGGGAAACGAGGTGCGTCTTGGGACGGGCCTCGACGCGGCCCGCCGCGACTTGCTGGCGAAGCGGATCAACGACCACTTGGATGGATTGGCTTAGTTCGGGTTGGCGTATCGGTTGTTGTTTGCAATTGTTCCGACCTTGCGACTATCCTGAAAAGTGGTGAATTCGGATCCCCGGCGCTTCGATTCACAACGTTTGCGGCACGGGGCGCCTTCCTCGCGCGTGTGACGAGTTCGGTACCGATTTCAGGCAACTTCGGATAGAGCGGACATCGTCGAATCCCGCGATTATTGCCGTTGCTTCGCGATCGCGGGGTGTGTCTGCGACGTTGTGCGGAACTCGTCGAGAAGGCATCCCAACCACGACCGGACCCCGGCCTCGCCACCGTTTGCGAGGGCCCAGAGCCAAGGCCGGCCGACCAGGACCGCGTCGGCGCCGAGGAGTCGGGCTCGGACCATGTCGGCTCCGGTGCGAATTCCACCGTCGACAAACACCCGGATCCGGTTGCCGACCGAGTCGCGGATGCGCGGGAGGATGTCGGCGGTGGCAGGTGCGCCGTCGAGCTGGCGGCCTCCGTGGTTGCTGACAACGAGTGCATCGACGCCGTGGGCGGCGGCGCTGATGGCGTCGTCGGGACTGAGAATTCCCTTGAGGACAATGGGAAGGCGGGTATTGGTGCGCAGCCATTCGAGGATTTCCCAAGTGAGGGCGGGGTCCTTGCGGTGGGCGTTGTAGGCCGAGTTTCCGTATTGCTCGAGGTTGGCGATGCGTATCCCGGGGGGCAGGGCGAACTGGTTTCGGGTATCGCGTTCGCGCCGGCCGAGGGCGGGGGTGTCGACAGTCAGGACCAGAGCCTTGCACCGTGCGGCTTCGGCGCGGGCGATCAGGTCGGCGGTAATCGCGCGGTCGGGGACTGCGTAGAGTTGGAACCAGAGGGTGGCGTCGGGTGCGGCGGCAGCGGTTTGCTCGATGGTTTCGGATGCGGTGGTGCTGACCACCATGGGAATGTTGTGCGACGCGGCGGCCCGCGCGGCACCGGATTCCCCATCGGGGTGTGCGAGTTTGGCCAAGGCGCAGGGGGCGAGGAGCAACGGCGCGGCGGAGGCGGTGCCGGGAAGCAGTTCGATGGGAGCAAGGGCGACCGGGGGATCGGTGCTTTTGACGATCCGCGGAATCAGCGTCAGATTGCGCCACGCTGACTGGTTGGCGCGGAGCGTGGTTTCGTCCTCGGCGCCTCCGGCGTAGTAGTCGAAGACAACCGATCCGAGTAGTTCACGGAGTTGGTCGGCGGAGGGGGTGGTGGGCATGCAGATTGGATTTCCTGAAAGCCGGACTCAGCGGCTCGAACATTGGCGCATTGCTTGTTCCGTGGTGACGGGGTGTGCGAACGCATTGGCTCATCGGGCGCGCTGCTCCTTCCATACAACCGGTTGGATCACGGGTATCTCAATGGAGGAGTCTTTTCCGATGAGTTTCGCAAAATCAGGGAGCGCCCATGCGAGTCGGCCCAAGATATCCGGGATTCCCCGCCGGGTGTCCCGGGCCATGGCTTCCAAGACACGGGACACGGTGACCGGTGCCTGATCCCAGAGGTCGCACAGCAACCGATCGGGATGGACGACCGAAATATTCCACGATTCGCATGACGAATCGGGGAAATCGTTGGTGTTGAAGGTGGCGATCCGGGAAGGGCGGCAGGCGATGGCAACCGCCAGGACATGCCGGTCCTTGGGATGGTTCGTACAATGTGCGATCCAAGGTTCGAACGTTTCCACCATGGCTTCCGGGAATGCGGACCACGCGGCACGCATCCGGCTCTCTGCGACCGCATGAGGCCAACCCAGTTTGCCGGTCCAAGTGGAAAGGGTTTCTTCCCAGATGCTGCGCGACCAGCGGATCTTGAAAATGCCTTGGTCCTCAGCGAGGCGCAAGAGGATGTCGGATACGGCTGCCTCGACGAGGACGCAGGCATCGATGACGATGTGGGCGTTGTTGGGCTCGCTCATCGCGGTTCCGGCGCCAGGACTCGGTCGTAGAGCCCGGCTTCGACAATGGCGCGGGTCGATTCCGCGAGGATGCGCCGGCGCCGTTCGCTGCGCTCGATGGCGTAGTGCTCGAGGTCGATGGCGCGGATACGCCGGTGAGTACCGACCTTGTGGAACGGGATCTCGCCCTTTTCGAGAAGTTCGACCAGGAACTGACGAGACATGCCCAGCAGGTTTGCCGCTTGCTGGGTGGTGAGCGCATGGTCGGCGTTGACGATGGTGATGACCTTGTTGTCGGCTGCGGCAAGGAGCAGGGCCGCGACCGCGTCGGCGACCGCGGGATGCAACGGCACTTGGTTGCCGTGGCTGTCGACCAGCGCCGCGATTCCGGTGTCGGCAAGTTGGCGCAGCGGCGCCGGGTCAATCGTGTTGTCGATGGCGGAGACAGTGATTTCCAGAGGCGGACGATCCGATTTCATACACTCATTCTCTGGATTAACCGCTATATTCGCAACCATAATTTTACCTTTGTCCGACTTTCCGATACCCATGCGGCCTCCGCGCCGACGTCAACGAACCGCGCTCCAACCCAGTGCGCGATGGAGTCAACTCCATATCCCGATGTGGGTGACTTCGGAGGAAGCTTGTCCTCGAATTGTGCCGATGGGATTATTTCCGAAGCGTTACCGAGACGACCACCACCTGTGCAGCGGTTGGCGAGGTCCGCGGAGGTATACTCGCCACCGTCAACTTCGACAGGAGGTTTCACACCATGCAGTACCGACGATTGGGCAAGTGGGGGGTCAAGGTTTCCGAGGTTTCCCTCGGCAGCTGGCTGACCTACGGAGGGGCGACCGCCGACGAAGCCGCGGTCGCGTGTGTCGAAAAAGCCTGGGATCTGGGCATCAACTTCTTCGACACCGCCAATGTCTACGCGCGCGGCAAGTCCGAGGAAGTGGTCGGCAAGGCGCTCAAGCCCTACCGGCGCGACGGCTATTTCCTGGCCACCAAGGTCTTTTTCCCGATGGGGGACGGTCCCAACGACCGCGGCCTTTCGCGCAAGCACATTTTCGACCAGTGCCACCTCAGCCTGCAGCGCATGGGCACCGACTACATTGACCTCTATCAATGCCACCGTTATGATCCGGAGACCCCGCTCGAGGAAACCTTGCTCGCCATGGACGACCTGATCCGGCAGGGAAAAGTGCTCTACTGGGGAGTATCGCAGTGGAGCGCCGACCAAATCCAAGCCGCGGTCGACCAATGCCGGTTGCGCGGTCTCCATCTCCCGGTCAGCAACCAACCGCTCTACAACGCTCTCAACCGCGACCTCGAGAAGGATGTCATGCCGACCTGCGCCCGCGAAGGGCTCGGACAGGTGGTCTATTCGCCCCTCGCGCAAGGTCTGCTGACCGGCAAGTACAAGCCGGGCTCGCCACTTCCGGAAGGCAGCCGCGCCGCCGACCCGTCCCAGAACATGTTCCTCGGCCGCGGTGAACTCGACCAAGCATTGCTCGGGAAAATCCAGAAGCTCGAGCCGATCGCCGCTGCCCGTCAGATCAACATGAGCCAACTCGCCCTCGCCTGGTGCCTGCGCAAGTCGGAAATCTCGAGCGTGATCATCGGCGCCAGCAAGCCGGAGCAAGTGGTCGACAATGCCGCAGTCCCGGCTGTTCCGACACCAAGCGGACGGTGCCGCGTATTGGAAAAACCTG
>CAZYBA010000218.1:0-5942 GCA_964646105.1 uncultured Armatimonadia bacterium | reverse complement strand
GCGCCGAGTCGATCAGCGCCTGTCGCAAGGTGTACTCGTTGAGTTCGTGCTCGTCCTTGAGGTAGCGCTCTTCCTTGCCTAGTTTGGCCTTGTACAACGGGGGCTGGGCGATATAGATGTGTCCGTTGTCTACCAACGGTTTCATGTACCGGTAGAAGAAATTCAGCAGCAGCGTGCGGATGTGGTCGCCATCGACGTCCGCGTCCGTCATGATGACCACTTTGTGGTAGCGCAACCGACTTAGGTCAAAGCGCTTGTTGTCGTCGTCGTCACTGCTGCCGAACGCGATTCCGGTGCCAAGCGCGGAGATGATCATCTTGACCGACTCGTTGTCGAGCGCTTTGTCGACCCGGGCCTTTTCAACGCAGATGATCTTTCCGAACAAGGGGAGGATGGCCTGGGTGCGACGGTCGCGTCCCTGCTTGGCGGATCCGCCGGCCGAATCGCCCTCCACAAGATAAATTTCCGAAAGGGCCGCGTTCTTTTCCGTACAGTCCGCCAACTTGCCGGGAAGATTTGAATTCTCCAGGGCGTTCTGGCGCTTGACCAGATCGGCCGCCTTACGGGCGGCTTCACGCGCCTTTTGGGCGGTAAACGCCTTGTCGATGACCGCGCGTGCGACCGACGGGTTTTCCTCGAGAAAAATTGCGAGGCCTTCGCCGACGATTGTGTTGACAATTCCCTCGACTTCAATGTTGGTTAGCCGGCGCTTGTCCTGGCTGTTGAACATCGGGTTGGTGAGGCGGACGGAAATGACCGCAGTCAACCCCTCGCGAGCGTCCTCACCCGAAAAGTTGGTGTCTTTTTCCTTGAGGAAGCCGTTCTTGCGGGAGTATTGGTTGAGAACGCGTGTGAGGGCGGTCTTGAACCCGGAAAGGTGGGTGCCGCCGTCCGGCTGTGGGATGTTGTTGGTGAAGCAGTACAGGTTTTCCTGATAAGTCCGGTTGTACTGCAATGCCACTTCCACTTGGGTGTCCTCCTGAGACTTGTGGAAGTAGATGACCTTCGCGTTCAGCGGGTCCTTGTTTTCGTTGAGGTGCGCCACAAACTCGGCGATGCCTCGCTTGTGGTGGAAGACTTGCTTCTCCTCACCGTTCAGTTCGTCGGTGAAGGTGATCGAAACTTCCTTGTTGAGATAGGACAATTCTCGTATGCGGCTGAGGAAGAGCTCCGGGCGGTAGCCGAGGTTGCCGTCTTCATCCAGTGTGGCCGCAAAGATAGACTTGTCCGCCAGCCACACCTGATTGGTACCGGTTTCGGTGGGATCGCAGGTTCCGATTATTTCGAGTGGTTTCGCGACAACCCCGCGTTCGAACCGGATCCGATAAATCTTGCCGTCACGGCGTACGGGGGTTTCCAGCCAGTCGGATAGGGCGTTGACGCACGACGCGCCGACACCGTGCAGTCCCCCGGACGTCTTGTAGCCGCCGTCACCGAACTTGCCGCCCGCGTGCAGTTCGGTCATCACCATCTCGACCCCGGGCTTGCCGGTTTGCTTGTTGATGTCGACTGGAATTCCGCGCCCGTTGTCGGTGACCGAAACCGTGTAGTCCGCTCCTAAAACCACATCGATATGGGTGCAGTATCCGGCGAGGACCTCGTCGATGGAATTGTCGATGATTTCCTTGAACAGATGGTGCAGGCCGCTGGTGCCCGGGTCGCCGATATACATTCCGGGACGGCGCCGCACCGCTTCGAGACCCTCCAGCATGCTGAGCGCGTCGGCGTTGTAGTCGCGTTCGACACGCTGCACACCCGGTGTGTCGAATTCTTCGTCTTCGGTGAGTTCGTCGGGATCTTGGTTCATGGTTTTAGGGAAAAACAGCCGTTCGGAGTCGGAAAAGGGGCATCCGCATCCCCGTCAAAGCACGGGGATTCACACCTGCATCTTATCATCGGTGGAGACTTCCGGCGGTGTCGGCCGGGGCGCACTGGGTACCGATACCGGACGGGGGAAGCCGAACGCGACAACTGGAGCCCGTAGTCCCGGCCGGGTGCGCAACCCTTGGTGTAACTCGCAATCGCAGGAGCGACGGTTGTTTTGAAACCGTTACGGTTTCTCGGAACGGGCACCGCCAACCTTCGCCGCAGCCCGAATCGACCTCAACCGGTGGAACGTGCACAACAGTGCGGTACCTACGGCGTCCCATCCAACGTCCCCGACAGTGGCATATCGTCCCGGCACCATCGACTGATGCCACTCGTCTCCCGCGGCGTAACTGACTGCAATCAGGGCCGCGATCCCGTAAGTCGTCGTCGACACTCCACCCGGCCCGCGCAACGCTCCGAGAAGCAGTCCGGTCAGGATTGCGTATTCGGTCATGTGGGCCGTCTTTCGAACGATCCAGTCGAGACGTCCCAGCCAATCCGGACCGAGCCGATCGGCAAGCCCCGGTTGTATCCAGTCGACCAGCACCGCGACCAGCGGCCGTGTGTTTTCCGTCGAACCAGTTCCCGTGGAGAGCCAGTAGATCAGTCCCATCCAGGCCAGGGCGCCGATTCCGAACTTCCAACGGCTCATGCCGACGAACGAAGTTTCGTGAGGGAGCGTCGGATGCGGGATCGGGCACGAGAGAGCCGGGAGCGGACGGTGCCGACCGGCAGTCCCAATTGCTGGCTTATTTCCTGATAGGTCATGCCGTGGACATCCGAACACAGCAGAACGCGCCGGTAGTCTTCGGGCAACCGGGAGACCGCACCGCGTATGGCGTCGCCCTCCAGCCGGGAAAAGACAGCACGCTCGGGGCCGGGCACCGCGGGCAGAAACGGATCGGGGTTCTCCAAGGCATCCAGCGCGAGATTGTTGGGAGCGCGTTTGCGGCTGCGGTAATGATTGATGAAAAGGTTGCGCAGAATGGCCAGCAGCCATGCGCGCATCGGACCGTCGGCCCGGAACGATTCGAATCCGCGCAAAGCCCGCAGGGTTGTCTCTTGGACCAGGTCTTCCGCCTCGTCGTTGTTCTGTGTCAGCGACAACGCGTACCCGAGCAGGGCCTCGCGGTGCGGAAGCACCAACGATTCGAAATCACGGACCGATTCCACACCCGCTCCCATCACGCAGGTTCTCCCGGCCCGACACCGCAGAGGGCAATCACCTGCAGGCGGAGCAGTTCCATGGCTCGCAGGGCCTTGTCGGCATCCCGCGAGATCAGATAACTCAACGTAATTCCATCGAGGCTGGAGACTAGGAAATGCGCGATTGGATCGTAGAAGCCCGGCGCCGGCCTGGCCTCTTGAGGCGCTCCGTAGGCCTCGAGCAATTCGACGGTCATTCGGTTCAGTTCGTCGAGCAACAAGGCGGATTTCGCCCGCGCCGCGGAGTCCCGAAACCCGCGCACCGCGAGGTCGAACCGAAGAATTCCCGGTTGGTCGCGAACGATTTCCCAATACTCGGCGAGCCCCAGACGAAGGCATTCCGACAGATTGGTCGCGCAACCCATCGCGGCGGCGAGGCGGGCCACCACCGAGTCGAGCGCAAACCGCATGGTCTCGTCGAGCAGCGACTCCTTGTTTCCGAAATAGTAGTGCAACGTCGCGATGTTGACTCCGGCCTCCTCGGCGATACGGCGGGTCGTGATGCGCTCGAAGCCCTCGCGAACCAGACAGGTCCGCGCCGCCTCAAGGATGCAATCGCGGGTCGTGCGCCCGCAAACGGTCGTTTCAATCATTTGATTTAATCAAGTGATTGGAATCTACCGAAGGTTGACGGGCGCTGTCAAGACCTGCGTGGCCGAATCATACGGTGGTCAGGTGGCGGGCAAGGCGGAACGACAGGGCGAACACGGTCAAGACCGGGTTGAAGCCCCCGTTCGTGACATGCACGCTTGCATCGCCAACCCAAAGGTTTTCCATGCCGTGGACCTTCTGATCGCGGTCCACGACGGATTGGTCGGGGTCATCGCCCATGCGGCAGGTGCCCGCCTGGTGTTGCCCCCCCGAGAGAAAGGCCGTGCGGGGCGGGTCGCCCCAGATCTCGACGGCACCGCTCGCCGCCAGCCATTCGCGTGCCTTTTCGTGTAGAAACGCCGCGGTGCGGATGGTTTCGGAATGGGTGGCCCCGCCAAGGTGGGCGACAGGAACACCCCATGCGTCGCGGACCGCCGAAAGTGTCACCCGGGCGTGCGGTGAAGGGATGTCCTGAACAGGGCCCTTGATCTCGGCCACACGTCGGTAATTCTCAACCATCCACCGCGTGGCTTCCGGTCCGTGGTCCGGCACCCATTTGGGTCTCAAACGCTTCCACGTGACGATGGGGAGCGGGACAAACTCGTCGGCGAGCATTCCGCCTCCGACAATCCCTTGGTTGCCGTGGCTCCATCGGCAGGTCGCGGTGGTGACTCCTGGGCCCCGTCCATCCCAGATGTCGTCGTCGAACCGCCCGATTGCGCCGGTGTACACATGCCCTTGCAGGTGTCGTCCTACCGCATTTCCACCGATGCCGGACAACAACAACAATCGGGCCGATTCGATTGCGCCGGCCGCCAGTATCACCTTGGGGGCAGTTACTTGGTATCGCGCGCCATCGCGAACCAGGATTACCGACGAAACCCGGTTGCCGGTCGTTTCCAATCGGGTTGCGACCGTGTCGGTCGACAATGTGATGTTTCCTGTCTCAATCGCCCGGCGCAGCACGGCGTTGACACTGCCGTTTTTCGCGTCCACCGGACATGCGAATCCGACGCAGAACGGGCACCGTTGGCAAGCCGGTCGCCCGTCGCGGGGAATGCTGTTGATCGCCAGCGGGACCGGTACCGTGGGCCAACCGAGTCGTGCCGCGCCGGCGCGGTGGATCCGGGCGGCAACCGATTCCGGCAGGGGAGGCATCGGATACGGGGTACGTCCATCCGGCAGGTGGATCATCGACTCCTGATCCCCGCAGACCCCGATCGCATGCTCGGCCGTTGCGTACCAGGGTTCGATCTCCGCGTACCCGATGGGCCAGTCGGCAAGCGAGGACCCCTCCGGGATTCCGTATTCACTGGCCATGCGAAAGTCGGCGGGATGAAAGCGCCATGCCTGCGCGCCGTAGACGCGGGTGCCCCCTCCCAACGTCGCGGCGTTGGCGTGGTAACGCGGGTCCCACGGAAGTATTGGCAGGGAAGACGCCCCGTGGGTCCGTACATGGCGCGCATCGGGACCGGCGTTGTGGCCGTACCGCGACATCCGTTGGTTGCGCAGCGGGTCGCGGCCGATTTGTTCAAAGGTCAGGTCGCGCCCTCGTTCCACCAGCAGGACCGATTGCCCGTGTTTGGCGAGTTCAGCGGCGACCACGCCCCCGCCGGCGCCCGAGCCGACCACCACGGCGTCGTAGGACATTGCGATCATGCCAACGCGGTTCGCGAGCGGGACAATGCATCCCTCCCTGTTGGAACAAGATGCCGGGGAGTTCGTGAAGCTCGGGATTTTCCATCGGGTCCGGATTCGCGCGCCGTTGCGGGCGAACCGGGAGACCGGCCGAACTTTCGGCGCTTCTCACGGCATGCGCCGGCTAGATAACGCCCCGGTCCACCGCTGCGGTGCCTTTTCCCCTTGTCGACGCCCTGATCGGCTTGACATCCACAACGTTCTCCGGGGCCTGGTCGAGCAGGACAAGCCAGTCTTCCACCTGGTCGCTCTTTGGGAAAATCTCGTTTTCCTTGAATTCCGCGGCGACTGCTTCCTGAAGGTCCGTTTCCGTAACGCCGTCGGCGAAGTTCCCGGTCCGAATGGCGCGTTTTATCGCGGTGTCCTTGGCGCGTTCCACCAGGGACGACAATAGGGCACCCGACACCAGGTCCTTCCAGTAGAGTCGGTCGGTCGCTCCGGAACGCAGGTGGACATCGAGGAATTCGGTCTGCGCGTTGCGCCGCCAAAGGAATTCGATGGTCGTGTCGCAGAGCGCCGCCGCGGCCGAGGCAGGGCTGTTTCCGTTGGCTTCGACGGTTTCCGGGGCGATGGGAACC
>CAZYBA010000217.1:3518-5952 GCA_964646105.1 uncultured Armatimonadia bacterium | reverse complement strand
ACGGTAACCGTCCCCGCCGGCGCGTCCACCGCGACATTCCTGGTTTCGACCTCGACCGTCGCCGCCGACACGACGGTCACCATTTCCGCGGTCTCCAACCTTGACACAAAAACCGGGGTCTTGACGGTGCGGAGGTAGGGGGATATCGGGAAACGGGGCAACCCGATGGACGCGTGGTTAACCCCCGAATAATCCGACCTGTATACGAATAGATCGTTCCGCCGAACGCTGCTACCATGGGAAATGGGTTTCGGGGCCCGATGCGGCTGAAGACAGTCGGATCCGGCGAAGGGGGGCGTTTTGACAACCCAAATCCCCGACACACCGGACCTGGTTCGTCCCGAAAAACCCCGCGAGAGCCCCGCGGTCGTGACGATTGCGATACGGACACGGCACCCGGAACCTGCGCGGCGCGTCACGGGGGAGGCTCCGGGAGACGTCACACCTACCCGTTGAACGCCTCCACGGAAGATCGTCCCCGAAATCCCCCGCGGGGTACACTGCCCCCATGGAATACCGGAAAATCGGACGCACCGGACTGCGTGTCTCCGAACTCTGCCTCGGCTCGATGCAATTCGGATGGACCGCAGACGAAGCCATGTCGTTCGCGGTCATGGACGCCTTTACGGCCGGGGGCGGCAACTTCATCGACACCGCCGACATCTACACCAACTGGGCCGGGGACGCGTCCACGGGAGGACGTTCCGAGGAAATCATCGGCGACTGGATGAAGGCCCGCCGCAACCGCGACCAAATAATCGTTGCCACCAAGGTGCGCGGCCGCATGACCGATGGTCCGAACGGCGAAGGTCTCTCGCGACAACGCATCCTGCGCTGCTGCGAAGACTCCCTGCGACGCCTGCAAGTGGACACCATCGACCTTTACCAATGCCACTGGGCCGATCTCGACACCCCCATCGACGAGACCCTCTCCGCCATGGACATCCTGGTGCGGCAAGGCAAGGTCCGCTATGTCGGGGCGAGCAACTATCCCGCCTGGCGCCTCATGGAAGCGCTCTGGCAGGCCGATCGCAACGGCTACCCGCGCTTCGATTGCTACCAGCCCGAATATTCCCTGATCGAACGCGCCGGCTTTGAAATCGAGGCAATGCCGCTCTGCAAGCACCACGGACTCGGAGTGATCCCGTATTCTCCCCTCGCCGGAGGCTTCCTCACCGGCAAATACCGCCAAGGAAACCGCCCGGAATCCGTCCGCGCCGACAGCGCCCTCGGACGTTACGGCAACGAACACGGATGGGCGGTGCTCGACACGCTCGACAAGGTCGCCGCCAAACACGGAAAAACGGTCTCCCAGACCGCCCTCGCGTGGATGCTCGCCAATCCGGTCGTCACCGCGCCGATTGTCGGGGCCAACACACCCGAACAACTCTCCGAACTCCTCGGAACCGTGGGCTACAAACTCGAGAGCGACGATATCAAATTGCTCAACGAAGCAACCCGCTACCCGCGCAACTGGCGCCCGATCTGGGACTGAATACACAATGGCACTGCTGACACCGGACGATCCCGGATTCAACGACATCGAAGCACGCCACGTCTGGTTTGACGCGGTCCTGCGGGCGGATTGCGGCGAGATTCTCGGCTCGGAAGAGCCGCTGCCCACCGCGGTCGACTGGCCCAAGGGGATCCCCGACGGCCGGTCGTTCGACATTGTCCAAACCGAATGCTCCCTGGCGCGGGTTGCCGCCAGCGGCTACACGGTCTCGGTCTGGGAAGCGACCGGCGACGACGAAGAGGGCGATCCGCTGTGGACCGTGTTCCTGGTCGACGATGCCGGGGTACGTTACCTTTCCGAATACTCGGTGGTCGACGAAAACGCCCCGTCGGAGCAGGTCGACCGGGTGCTGTCGCGCTCGATGGACGAATTGCCGCGCCGCCTGGAAGCTGGTGAATTCGACCGCGACCTGCCTGCGTTGACCCTGCCCGGCTGGCTGCTCGAACCGGTCGATCGGCCCGAAACGGATGGCGCGGCGTGGAACTGAACGAGTCGGTCGCACAGAGCCGGCGGGTTTACGAGGGACGTGTTGTCAACCTGCGGGTGGACACGGTCGTGTTGCCCGACGGCAAAGCGGCGACCCGCGAGATTGTCGAGCATTCCGGCGCCATCGCGGCGGTTCCGATCGCCCCCGACGGACGTGTCTTGCTGGTGCGCCAGTTCCGTTTGGCGGCAGGCGGACCGTTGCTCGAAGTTCCCGCCGGCGGGATGGAAATCGGGGAAGATCCCGCCGAATGTACGGTTCGCGAGTGTGCCGAGGAAATCGGATTTGTCCCGGGCAAGCTCACTCCGCTCTTCAGTGCCTGGGTGGCGCCCGGGTACGCCACCGAAATCATCCACGCGTTCCTGGCCGAGGAACTGGCTCCCAACCGCAAGGACGGCGACAGCGACGAATTCGTGGAAGTGGTCGCGCTCGAC
>CAZYBA010000217.1:0-3508 GCA_964646105.1 uncultured Armatimonadia bacterium | reverse complement strand
GCACGCGGTGGAAACTGCGATCCAAGACGGCGTCATCCAGGACATGAAATCCATCGCGGCACTCGAACGTGCCCGGCGGATTCTGGACTCCCGGACGTCCCCCGAAGCCTGAGACGCTCACATTTGCAGGGCAGTGGGCCGTCAACCGGAGAGCGTTAACCAATTTCCGTTACGGCAACTGGTTCCCGGTGCGGAGGTCGACCCCGTTCCCGCAATACTTCTCAGGCTGCGAGGCGGGGCTGTGCGGTCCCGACGCTGCGCAGGAAGACCGGAACAATCTCCGGGTCCCATTGCTTGCCCGCGCCGTCTCGCAGAATCTCCCAGACCTTCTGCCGTGGCATCGAAGGACGATACGGACGTGCGGATGTCATGGCGTCCCACGAATCGGCCACTGCGATAATCCGTGCGCCGAGCGGGATATCTTTCCCCGCAACCCCGTCCGGATACCCCTTGCCGTCCCAACGTTCGTGATGGTGACGCACCATCGCGAGGGTTGCGTCGTCGACAATCGGACGTAGGATGCTGACCCCGCACAGGACATGGCGCTGGACCGCCGCCCACTCGTCGGGATCCAACGCTCCGGGCTTGTTCAAGACGGCTTCGGGCACCCCGATCTTGCCGATGTCGTGGAATAGCGACGCCACCCGTATCCGTTCCTGAAATACAGGATCTCCGGGGGCAATCTGGCTGGCCAGGCTGAGGGCGGTCGCGCAGACCCGGTGCGAATGGTCGCGTGTGTACGGATCCTTGGCCTCGAGCGCAGAAATCAAGGCTTCCAGCGACCCGTGCAACGGGCGCAGGCCGTCCACCTTCCCCGGCGCGAATCCCACACTGTCGAAACCGCCGCCACGCTGGGTCTTTCGGGCGACCGCGCGCTCGAGCCGCAGCCGCACCTGGTTGACATCGGTGTGGAGATCGACCAGATCGTCGACCCGCGGGTCGCGCAGCAGGACCGACGCGAAATCGCCTTGGGTTTCCACGAGAACAATCGCACAGCGGGGCTGTTGCGTGCCCGTTTCCGCACGAAAGGCCCGCCACAAGGTTGCGTCACAGAGCACCAGGTCGACGCCAACCGCACCGGACGGCGCTGGCTCCGACTGGCATTCGACGACGCGGCAGCCGGCCGCGGCGGCCAATTGGCGCAGCCGTTCCGCAGTCTCCGGGGCGCAGACAACCCGTGTCCGCAGCGGAGACGACGGGATTTCGAATGGTTTCAGGTTGGTCATGAACGTTGGGGAGAAACGCAGTATCACGAAGTCATTCGTCATCTTCGGAGGGCGGACCCGGTCTCATTACCGGTTTTTGAAATGCGGGTAGGGCGCAGGGGGTGGGTCCGCGGTGCAAAACGGGTAGGAATACCTGCGTAAAAGCTCACAGCAGATTCCAAAGATGGATGTGGTGAAACCTGCGGAGCATCCCGTCGACCCGGCCGAACACACGGATCCGAACACCCCGCCTGCCGTTCCGGTGGCGGAGGGCTGGTTCGACGGGACGTTCGCAATCCATCGCAACGGCGAGGGCCGCTTGTGTGCACGGGCTTGGCGTTGGCTGGGCTGGCCCGGGGACCCGTCCCCACGCCCTTGGCGTCACCGTGTACACCCGGCGGATTTGTCGTCGGTGGAACGGGTGGTCTCCCGCGCCTGGTGTGCACCGGCGGAACGGTTCCAAGTGGAATGCCGGTTGCGCCGCGGCGATGGCGGATGGCGACGCGTGTTCCTCTGTGGCACGGTCCACGGCGACACCATCGACGGTTTTGTGACCGACCTTTCGCGGATGCCACTCGACCAGACCAGGCTGCGCGAGGCCCTCGAGCTCCTCGACGAACATGTGTCGCTCCACGACGCGGATTTCCGGCCGGTTTTTCTGACTCCGGGTCTGGCGCGCCTGACCGGCGCGTCCCCGGATCGCCTGGCGTCCGACACCCGGCTGCGCTGGGGGCATCCGGACGATTTGCGTGCGCTGCGGCGCATGGGTGCGTTGCTGCGCCGGACCGGTGAAGCCACCGTGCGCTGGCGGATGCAATGCGCCGACGGCACCTGGCGTTGGATGGAAACCCGTGGCCATCGCCTCGACGAAACGTCTTGGGAATCCGCCCGGTATCTGTGCACGTCCCGGGATGTCCACGACGGTGTCGAGGCCACCGCGCTCGCGCAATGGCAAGCGAACCACGACCCGCTGACCGACCTGCCGAACCGGACGTATTTCCTGGAACGGGTCGGGCAGGCGCTGGGGCGAATCCAGCCCGGCCGAACCCTCGGGATCCTGTTCATCGACCTCGACGGATTCAAGCAGATCAACGACACGCTGGGGCACGGGGTGGGCGACACGCTGTTGCGTGCGGTGGCGGGTCGGCTGCAGGAGCAGGTGCGTGCCGGCGACACGGTGGCGCGGATGGGTGGGGACGAGTTCACGATTCTGCTGGCTCGATTGTCGAGTCCCGACGAAGGGGTTGCGATCGCGCGTCGCCTGCTGGCTGCATTGTCGAAGCCGGTGCGTTGCGGCGGGCGTGATTTGTTCGTAACCGCCAGCATTGGGGGGAGTTTCCATCCCACCGACGGCGCGACGGCGGAGATTTTGTTACGCCATGCGGACTTGGCGATGTACCAGGCCAAACGTCGCGGCAACCGGATTTGCCTGTTCGAACCGGCTCTGGACCAAGCGGCCCGGGAGCGGTTGCGGATCGAGAATCTCCTGCGCGGGGGCTTGGAACGTCGGGAGTTTGAATTGCATTTCCAGCCGACATTGCGATTGGCGACCGGGGAAATCGAAGCGTTTGAAGCGTTGCTGCGGTGGCGCAATCCGTCGTCGGAAGCGCCGGTCGCACCGGATCGTCTGGTGGCCCAGGCGGAGCGGACGGGGTTGATGGACGCGTTGGGGCGGTGGATTGTGGACACGGCGGCGTCGCAGATGGGGCGTTGGAGTCCGTCGTTCCCGGACCCGGTGCGGGTTTCGTTGAATGTATCCGCGATCCAGTTGGCATCCCCGGAGTTCGTGCCCCATTTCCTCGACGCAATGGCGCGTTCGGGGGTACCGGCCCACCGGTGGGAGTTGGAGATTGCGGAGTCGGCGACCTTGGGAAAGGAACGTCAGGCGATTGCGCCGTTGCACACCCTGCGTGACAAAGGGGTCCGGATCACGTTGGACGATTTCGGAAAAGGGTTTGCGTCGCTTGGCCTGTTGCGGGAGCTGCCCTTGGACGCGGTGAAGATCGACACGAGCATGTTGGACACCATCACGGTGTGTGCGCAATCGCGCGCGGTCTTGCGTTCCGTGATCGAGCTGGCCCACGCGCTGGGCCTCGAGGTGGTTGCGGAGGGGGTCGAGCGTCCGGAGGACCGGGACGCGTTGCAGGAGTTGGGATGCGACTCGTTGCAGGGGTATTTGATTGCTCCTCCGATGCCGGCGTCCCGGGTGACCGATTTCCTCCGTTCGCATGCACCGGGTATTCGCCGTTCGGCGTGAACGGGGAGCCTGGGGCTTGGATGGGTTGCCGGGTCGTGCTGCCTAG
>CAZYBA010000216.1:0-5963 GCA_964646105.1 uncultured Armatimonadia bacterium | reverse complement strand
CGTGCGCGGGCGCAGATGCGACAACGGCGGACGAAAACACGCCAGTGCTGAAACGCGGCAGCCCACCGCCCAGCGCCGGAACTAGGAAGACTGGCTGTCGGGCGACGGGTCCGCCGGCACCGGCGGAGTTACCAACACCTTGTCCACCCGGTGGCCGTCCATGTCCAAAACCTCGAATCGGCAGCCGGACCACTCGAACGCGTTCCCGGGACGCGGGATCTGCTCCATTTGGGACATCACAAAACCGCCCAATGTCGAGTAATCGCGCGAATCCTCCGGAGCCTCGCGAATCCCCAGGACATGCAGGAACTCGTCCACCGGCAACATCCCGTCCAGCAGCCAAGTTCCGTCGTCGCGACGTACCACCGAATGATCGTCGGCAGGCTCCCCCTCGGTGCCGATCTCACCGACCAACGCCTCCAGCAAGTCGTGGAGCGTGATCAAGCCCACCACGTTGCCGTACTCGTCCACCACCAGGCCGATGGACCGCGACGCGCTGCGGAAGTCCTCGAGGGCCTCCAACGCCAGTTTGTGCTCCGCCAGAAACAATGGCTCGCGGGCAAGCGCACGCAAATCCGGATCCTGCTCCCGCTGCTCCTGGTACCACCACAACGACTTGATCGACACCACCCCGATCAACTCGTCCAGGCCACCCACGCACACCGGGAACGTCGAATGGGGCGCCGCCGCAATCTTGGCCGCGTTGACATCCCAAGTGTCCTCGATGTCGAGGGTGACAATTTCACGGCGCGGGGTCATGACACTGGTGACACGGCGGTCCGCGGCGCGGAACAGACGTTCCACAATCTCCTGCTCGCCCTCGTCGAATACACCTGCCTTGGTGCCTTGGTCGATCAGGATCTTGACTTCATCCTGAGTGACCGCCGGCTCCTCGGAAGGCTTGATGCCCAGGATCCGCAGAATGCCGCGCGTCGATGCCGACAGCAACGACACCAACGGCGTGGCCACCTTGGAGAGGAATCGCATCGGACCGGCGATCCGGGCGGCCAGGTTTTCGGGGTTGCCCAGAGCCAATGTCTTGGGAACCAACTCGCCGAGCACGAGCGAGAGATAGGTGATCACCCCGATGCCCAACACAAATCCTGCGGTTTGGGCGGTGGGTCGGGCAACCCCCGCATTCACCAATGCGTCCTGAATGATCTTGCCGAGACTCGATTCCCCGATCGCACCGGAGAGAACCCCGATCAGGGTGATACCAATCTGGACGGTGGAAAGGAAACGGTCCGGCTTGTCCATCAGGGCAAGCGCACCCGCCGCACGATCGTCCCCGGCCTCCGCGCGCTGCTGCAGGCGCGCACGCTTCGCCGAAATGATCGCAGTCTCGCTGAGCGAGAAGAGGCCGTTGAAGAGGATCAGAACGAAAAGAAGAAAGAGCTGACCCAGACTGTGGCTGTCCATGTTTTGGAGTGGAAAAATCCTTGCACGGCGGGTCGTCGACGATTCCGCCGCACACAGTGTACCGAATGCTGTCAAACGGGAGTGATTCCGGGGGAATGCCGAGACCATCGTTGGGTCCGCCGGTTCCTGCAAACCAAGGCCCCGAATCGGACGTCGCAATGGGTTCCGGTCAATGCAAACAACGGAACAGGCTTCCGAACCCCATTCAGTCAACGAACAATCTACGAGATCTGCCGCTGCTACGGATGTCTTCAGGTTCCCGGTTCGCTCTCCCCCGCAATCCGATCGTAAACCTGCCGCGCATGCGCATACGCCTCCTCGGCGTCCCGCATCTCGGCCGCCGCGTAGAACGACCGCTTGCGCTCCCAGCAACGATCCACCCCGGCGCGGCACCACAACGCACTGCTGCGCGACACCCGCACCGGTTTTCCCCCCACCGTCACCCAAACCGGGTTCGTGTGGACATGCGGGAAGACACGCACGCCCACCCAGGTGCTGCGCTTTACCGGGATATCGAACACCAGCAGACGCTCCTTGCCGTCCGCACGCAACGCCCGGGACGCGACCGGCATTCCCCCGACCACGACTTCCACAGGGCCGTCGCGGCGCTCCGGATCCAAAGCCGCACCTCGCACCCGCACCCGCACCGTTCCCGGCGCGGGCAGACGAACCTCGCTCCCCCGCACCCCTACCGGCAGACCGTTCACCGAATAATCCATCAGGTGCCAACGGCCATCCGAAACATAACTGCGCCCCTCGCGGATCCCCTCGCACCAGTCGTCAAAATCCAGACGTCCCCGCTGATGGACATACACCCGCCCCTTGCCCACCCGGTCCCCGGTGATGCAGGGAAAATCGGTTTCGCCACTCGCCCGGGGGCGGAAGCCGCAGTTGAGGACGTGGTACCAGATGTTCCACTCGGCGGTGCGGTCGGTGTTCATGGTGGCCAGGAAGTCGATGGCAGGCACCGGCGCCGCGGACGGACCCGGCACCCGGTGCGTCACCTGCACGATGAACTCGTTCGCGCCGATGCTGTCGTAACGCGGAATGCGCAGGTTGGGCAGTCCTCCCGGCCCCTCGGGTCCGTCGATCTTCCCCTCGGTATCGGTGAGGCCGAGCGCCGAATGGGCGGTCCCGCACACTGCACCCTGACGTTTGGCCCAGCGCAACGTGTTGAGGCCGAGGGTAGGCCAGTGATCCTTCGAACGTCCCCCCGGAGGCATCTGCTCCTTCAACCGCAACAAACACAAGTGACCGCTCGGCGACGACCCGAAGCCGCTGACCTCTATGTCGTAACGCAAGAGGTACGGATAACGCGATTCCGAGTCGATTTTGCCGGTGAAGAAGGTCTTCTGGAAATCGAAACAAGGCCCCCAGGTGAGGTTGCACCCGACCTTGAGGTCCTCGCCGGCGACGTGGCGCGCCATGTCGGCGGGACGTACCCCTTGGGTGGGATTTTCGTAATGCAGGCAACCCGCCGCGTGGATATGGTGGTCGCCCGACCACCACCCGGATCGGGACGGGTCGATCCAGCGCCGCACCCGGTACGCGAACTCGGTCGTTTTTCCGGCCACGACCAAAGTCCGGATTTCCGGCACCGACTCCGGTCCGCGCGCACAGTGGACGGTGTAGGTCCCTGCCGGCAACCGGACCGTCTCGCCATCCGCCCGGTAGATTTGTGGTTGAAAGAAAAAATCCGGGGCAAGACGCCTTGTGGCCGGCGGGCAGATCCGGCCGCGCGCATCACGGATCACGAACGATGCGGTGGCGGGTTTGCCGTGCTCGTCCTTGACACGGAACACCACCGGTACCGAACGTTCGGTCGGGAACGCAAAGTCCGCCCGCGGCCAACGTTCCGAACTGTCCAACGAAACCAGTTCCACACGCACCAGCCGCATCTTCCCACGCCGCTGGGCGAACGGATCGAGCCGGATCTGCGTGAGACTGCCGCTGGCCGTGAAGTCGAGCACAATGTCCTGCGGCGACGTCGATTTTGCGACCGGGAACGAGACCTGACGTCCCCCGTCGAATTGGGGAAACTCTTCGGTGGCCCAGAAGAATTGCGCCACATCGTCGTGGTCGGAAATCAGGCGCAATCGCAGGCGCAGGGAACCGCCTCCCATGCGTACGGGAGCACCGAGAAACGGATCGTCCCCGGTCGAATTCACAACCAGATTGCCCGGATTCCACGCCACCGTGCAATCGTTCAGGGCTTGCCAGCCCCCAGCAGAGCGGGCAAAATCCCAGACCACCACCGGGCTCGGACCGGAACCGCCGTCGCCGGCATCGAATGCCAGGGTCGCGCGCCGACGTCCGTTGCCTTTGGCGTAGATCTGCAGGACCCGGTACTCGAGGGGCAGTCCACTGAGCTGGGGCTCGAGGGGACGTTCGACAAAGGGAACAATCTCGAGCCAGCGCTGGGCGACTTGGTCGCGGGGTCCGCCCGGGATCGGATTGGCGTTCGGACTGGCGACCCGCAACGCCCCGGTCGCGCCGCGGTCGTTGCAAACTTTCACCAAGACGGTCCGCCAGCCTTGCTCTACGAGTGCCGGTGGATTCGGATGCGCCACGACGCGGGTGGTGCCGGTGGCTGGCAGTTGCACCGCCGCAACGCACAGCGGGTCGAGCGCGGCTTCCACCGCCCGGACAACGTCCGCATCGCCGAGCAGTTTCGATGCGTGTTCAAGGGCAACCCGGGTTTCCGAAGAGAGCGGCGTCCCCAGAGCCAGCAATGCGTCCCCGAGGCGCCGCACAGACGCCAGCAAGGGTTGGGCATCGACCGCCCCAGCCCGTGGGAAATGTTCGGTGCCGTTCACGATGCCAACGCCTCCGCCAGGGCGCGAATCCGGTCGAAACGCCCCGCCGCGAGAGCCGGGCCGTAGCCGAATTGACGTTGTTCGATGAGCCGGCGCCAGGCCTCCCACGGGTGAATGTCACGCCAGAGGCGGGTCTGGACCTTGACCAACGCCGATTCGGCATCCGCGAACGCATCCACGGTGCCGGGGTCCCAGTGGGGCATCGCCCGCGCAACGGTGGCCAGTCGTTCCACAATCACCGACGTGTAGCGGGCGCCGATCGCATCGCTGGACGACGCCGCGTTGAATTCTCCGTCCTCACGGTCCATCCGCACCAAGTCGGGGTGGAGGTGGAGCAGCAGGGATGTTTCCCCGACTCCGGCATGGTCGCCGATGTAGCCGGCATCGTGAGCCAGCCAATACTCCGGCGTTCCGAGAACGGGAATCCGCAATCGGTTGGTCATGCGCACCGCGGATTCCCGTACCACGATCTGCTGGTTGTGTCCGTAGTGGCCGGTCAGCATCACGATGGCGCGGGCGCCGTTGCGGTGCAGTTCGGCGCAGAGTTGTTCCAGCCACGGGCGCAGCAGGTGATTTTCCCAAGCCAGTTCAGGTTCCATCACGACGGTGGCCGGTTTGTCGAGGCCACCCATCCCGCCGTAGACCGGAGGATGCACCACGCCCCCGCCGGCGAGCCGTGCGGCACGGACACAGAGGGCAAGCGCCTTCAACGAATCAAGGCCCAGCGCGTTGTGCTCGCCATGCCATTCGACGGTGCCCAATGGCAGGAAGACCACCGGGAGATCGGCCATTGCCTGACGGAATTCCGCCGGCAACAATCGTTCCCAACACACTTCACGATCGGATTCCATCGAAACTTCTCCTCAAAAGGCGCTCGGCAACCGAATCGACAAGTCCATGCGTCACCGCAAGAACCAACAATGGCGATTCTCGGGAGGGGTCAGGGAATACAGCGGAACAACAGGGAAACGTCAGCGCGGAAACCGAGGTCTTGGGTGCCTTGGCCGACATTGAACACCAGAGTGGCCTCACGCCATCCGGTTTGGTCCGTCCGCAGCAACAGGGTACGGAATTCGGATTTGGCGCCGGTCAGCGGGGTTTCCTGCTCGAGACGGCATTCCAGCCAGCGGTCGCGATGTCCGGGCGACGGCGGGGCTTGGGGCGATTCCACACGCAGACGGGCGGTGGTTCGGGCATCGTTGGCAATGGAAACCCGGAATCGACACCAGGTTCCTTTACGCAGGACAGGGCGATGTGTCGTGCGGACCGCCTTGACCCGAGACTCCGGATTGATCTCGATGCGGATCAGGACGGGATCGGCCATGGGATCGTTTCCCGCGGTATCGTCCCGAATTCCGGTCCGCCGGCATTTCGCGGATTCAAAATCCGGCCAAGACCGCCTTCAGTTTGTCGAGGGAATCGTGCTGGACAGTCTCGTGGAGGGAATTGCCGTGCGAGTCCATGGTGACAATCGCCGGGAAATCCTTGACTTGGAGTACCCAAATCGCCTCGGGCGACCCGAATTCCTCGAGATGGACATCGTCGACCGAAACAATGCAGTCTGCGTAGACCTGCGCGGCGCCTCCGATCGCGTGGAGGTAGACCGCTCCGTGGTCCTTGCAGGCGGCCAAGGTCTTGAGGCCCATGCCGCCCTTTCCAATAACCCCGCGCAAGCCGTACTTCTCGATCAGGCCGGCTTGGTAGGGTTCCTCGCGGATCGACGTGGTG
>CAZYBA010000215.1:0-5971 GCA_964646105.1 uncultured Armatimonadia bacterium | reverse complement strand
TCGCTACTCATCAAACCGAAATCGGTGTACAGGCGGGCCGTCGTCGCGTTGTAGTTGCCCGTGCCCAGATGGACGTAGCGACGAATGGTGCCGTCCGGCTCCTTGCGTACGATCAAAAGCGCCTTGGCATGGGTCTTCAAACCGATCAGACCGTATACAACATGAACACCGGCCTCATCCAGACGACGGGCCCATTCAATGTTGTTCTGCTCGTCGAAACGCGCCTTGAACTCCACAAGCACCGCAACCTGCGTATCGACATCGCGGGCCTCGATCAATGCCGGCACCAACGGACTGTTGCTTCCCACCCGGTACAACGTCTGCTTGATCGCCAGGGTGTGCGGGTCCCGAGCGGATTCCTGAACCAGGCGCAACACCGGCTGAAAACTATCGTAGGGATGATGCAAGAACACGTCTCCACGACGTAACACCGTGAAGATGTCCTCTCCTCCTGAAAGTTCCTTCGGGATCCGAGGAACATGCACCGGATCGCGCAACTCGGGACGATCCAGACGGAGCAACTCGTTCAACGACGACAGCCCCAACTGCCCCGAAATTCCCTCTCCCGTCACCACCAAGTTGCGCGGGTCCATCTCGAGACCCGCGATAAGAAGGGTTCGGATATGCTCGGGCATGTCCCGGGTGACTTCGAGGCGGGTCACAAACGAAAAGTGACGGCGCTCGATGTCGGTCGCCACGGCTCGGAGCAAGTCTTCGGCCTCGGCCTCCCGGATCTCGATATCGGCATCGCGGGTGACACGGAACGAGAAGGACGCCTCCGGTTGATACCCGGGAAACAACGCGTCCAGATGGTGCGCGACAATCTCCTCCAACCAGACAAAGCGCCCACGCCCGTCGTCGGTCGACGACACGGGAACCAAGCGCGGCAGACTGGCCGGCACTTTGACACGGGCGAACTTCTCACCGTCGTCGTCGCGAATCACGACGGCCAGATTGAGGGACAGATTGGAAATGTGGGGAAACGGATGCCCCGGGTCCACGGCAAGCGGAGTCAAGATGGGAAAGATCTCGCGGTGGAAGTACTCCGTCAGCGACTCCCGTTCCGATTCGGACAAACTCGACAGCCTACACAGGTGAATCCCCTCGCGCGCGAGCAACGACAACAATTGGTCGCGGCACGACAACGCATTCCCCATCAGGTTGGAAACGCTCTCGGAAACACGCGACAGCACCTCGGTCGGGGTAAGTCCGTCCGCACCAATCTCCCAAATCCCGGCGGCGCGCTGGGCCTGCAACGCCGAAACACGGATCATGTAGAACTCGTCCAGGTTGCTGCCGAAGATTGACAAGAACTTGACACGCTCCAGCAACGGATGGCGCGGGTCGAATGCCTCCTCCAGCACGCGCCGGTTGAACGACAACCAAGACAGTTCACGATTCAGGTAAGGAATCGCTCCCTGCGCCGAAATATCCGTCTCGATGTCCTGTTCGTGGGGGGAAATCATGCCGGGAGTATACCGGACCGACTTGCCAGGCTCCCTGCAACGCAACGATACAATTCAACCGGCATGAGTTTGATCACATTGGCAGGAGTCGGAAAGGATTACGGACCGCACACCATCCTCGACAACCTCCAAGCACAAGTGGCCCGCGGCGAGAAGATCGGTATTGTCGGAAAGAACGGCGGGGGCAAGACCACTCTGGTCAAACTCTTGGTCGGCCTCGAGGAACCGACACGGGGTACCCTGCGCATCGCTCGCGGGGTCCGGATCGGCTACCTTTCCCAAGTGGCCCGGCTCGACGAAACCCGCACCGTCCGTGAGGAAGCGGAGACGGCGTTGAGCGCACTCAACGACGCCGAGTCGGAGTTGCGCGATGCCGAGTCAATCCTCGCCCAAAACCCCGAGGATCCGGAACTACTCGATGCCTACGCGGCAGCGCGGGACCGGTTCGACTTTGTCGGGGGCGAAAACGGACGAGACCAGCTCGCGGCTTCCCTCGCCGCGATGGGCTTCGACGAATCCGACTTGGACAAGTCGGTATCGGTTTTGTCCGGCGGGGAAAAAACACGCCTCGCCATGGTCCAACTGCTCGCGAGCACCCCTGAAGTCCTGATTCTCGACGAACCTACCAACCACCTCGACATCCGTGCGGTCGAGTGGCTGGAAGGTTTTCTCCAACGATTTCCCGGCGCTGTGCTGCTGGTCAGCCACGACCGACGTTTCCTCCAAAATGTCGCCAAGACCATCTGGGAAATGGAAGGGCAAAGCCTGTCCGCGTACCGTGGAGACTACGAGACCTACCGGGAAAAACGCGCTGCGATTCGGGCACGTCAACTCGACGAATACCTGCAGCAACAGGCCCACATCGCGAAGACTGAGGAATTCATCCGACGTAACAAGGCCGGACAGAACACACGCATTGCGATGGGACGCCAGAAACTGCTCGATCGGCTGGACCGTATCGACCGGCCGTCCGAGGACCCCCGACGCATGGCGGCAAAGATACAGACAGGAGGACGTTCCGGACTCGAAACCATCGTCTGCGAGAATGCCTCCAAAAAATTCGGCAGCCAAGTCATCCTAGACAACGTCTCGTTCACGCTCTACCGCGGCGACAAAGTCGGCATCGTCGGCCCCAACGGCGCCGGCAAGACCACATTGATCGAAATGATCCTAGGCGTCCAAGCCCCCGACCACGGTGTGGTCGCCCGTGGCACCGGAACCCAGATTGCCGTTCGACAACAGGACCAGGACGATTTCGACCCCGATGCCACGGTTCTGGAAAACCTCCACGATCGTTCGGCCATGAACGTGGGCGAGGCCCGAACCCACCTCGCCCGTTTCCTGTTCACCGGGGACGATGTGTTCAAGCCCGTTTCCGCGTTGTCGGGAGGGGAACGCGCGAAGCTAGCAATGGCGGCCATGGTCCTGACCCCCGCCAATCTTCTCATTCTTGACGAACCAACGAACCACCTTGACGTTTACTCGTGCGAAGCACTTTCCGACGCCTTGCTCCTCTACGACGGAACATTGGTCGTCGTCTCCCACGATCGCGCACTGCTGGACGCGGTGACAAACCGAACCCTGGCACTCGACGGACGGGGCAACGCCGAGCTCTTCGAAGGCAACTACACGGCATGGCGTGCCGAACACGATGTTCTGGCAGCAAAAACGTCAGGCGTGCCTACAAAATCGACAAGACCGACAACTCACTCACCCGCACAAACGCCACAACCGACCAACGCACACGAAGCCAGCCGCCAACGTCGCCGCTTGCAACAACAACTCAGTACCGTGGAAGCCCAGATTGGCGAACTGGAAGTCAGGATCGGCGAAATCGAAGCCGGTTTGAGCGCGCCCGGCAGCGCCGACGAGGCCGTCCGGTTGGCAGACGAACACGCCCGTTCACAAGACGAGCTAAACCGGAAACTCACGGAGTGGACCGAGATCGGCGAGGCTCTGGAGTCCCTGTAAGACAATCATAGCTTGGATACAAAACGTCCGATTCGCTCGACCGCCTCGATCAATTTCTCCGTCGCAGTCGCGTAGCAACACCGAACATGGCCGGTTCCACCCGGCCCGAAAACCGGCCCGGGCACCACCAAGACACGCTCCTCCCGCAAGAGACGCTCTGAAAACACCTCGGCGTCCAATCCATAACGCTCAATACTCGGAAACGCATAAAACGCCCCGCCAGGGAGGCGGCAATCCAGACCCACTCGGTTCAAGCCGTCCACAAACAAACGTCGACGACGATCGTAATCCGCAACCATCTGCGCCACAGCGTCCTCGCCATGACACAAGGCCTCGATCGCGGCGATCTGGGACGCGATCGGCGCGCACATGATGGTGTACTGGTGCACTTTCATCATCAACTCGATCACCGGAGCGGGTGCACAGGCGTAGCCGATGCGCCAACCGGTCATCGCGTGCGCTTTCGACAGGCCGTTCAACAAAATGGTTCGTTCACGAGCCCCCGCCAACCCAGGCACGGAGACATGGGGTTGGTCGTAGCACAATCGGTCGTAGATCTCGTCGCTGACCAGCCACAGGTCGTGTTCGACCGCAAAATCCACAACGTCCTGCAACGCCGCCCGGTCCATCACCGCACCGGTGGGATTGGTCGGAAACGACAACACCAACGCCTTGGTGCGCGCGGTCACCAAAGGCTTCAAATCCTCGACCAGCACATGGAATCGGTTGGCAGCCGTAGTGGGAACCGATACAGGAGTCCCCCCCGCAAACGAGACACACGGGCCGTAACTCACGTAACAAGGTTCCGGAACCAACACCTCGTCGCCTGGATCAAGCATGGCCCGGAAAGCGATGTCGAGTGCCTCGGAGACACCAACGGTCACCAGTATCTCGCGACGCGGGTCGTATTGATGCCCGTAAAGGCGGGCTTGATACTGCGCGATTGCTTGCCGCAGTTCGAGGAGACCGTAATTGCTGGTGTACGATGTCCGTCCCGCTGCCAAGGCATCCACCGCCGCCTGACGTACCGGAGCCGGGGTGACGAAATCGGGTTCACCGACACCGAGCGAGATGACATCGTCCATTTCGGCGACGAGATCGAAAAAACGACGGATTCCGGAAGCCGGCAGGCCCCCGACCACTTTGGACAACGGTTTCATCGGAACATCCCACCCCTCGTCACTGGAAGCCGCGCAGTTTGACCGTGGTGATCGCCATCGAATACCCCTGAGGCAGCAGGGCCTCCAATCGCGACGCGAACACGCGAAACACTACTTTCGATCCGACAGTCCCGGTCGATACTGCTCCCGTCACTGACAATTCGAATCCCCGGCGCGTTTTCAATCAACCATCAGCGCCGGACGTCAACCAAGACCCCGTTCGTCCATGAGACGGGGCAGGAAGGCGGTCGACAATTGGTTACGTTGGTACCTTAGGTCCGCGAGGATGGTTTGGAGGAACGGAATATTGGTTGGGATTCCCTCGACCCTTGTTTCGTCAAGACACCGTTGCATCCGGCGGATTGCCTCCGCACGGTCAGGCGCCCACACGATGACCTTGGCCAGATTTGAGTCGTAGAAAGGCGGCACCACATAGTTGGGGAACACCTGGGTGTCGACGCGAACGCCGAGACCACCGGGCCAAAGAACATTGTCGATACGGCCGGCGGAAGGAGCAAAACCACGCGAAGGGTCCTGCGCAGTCACCCGACATTCGATCGAATGGCCGTTGAGGACAACATCCTTCTGGGTCAGGCTCAGTTTTTCACCGGCGGCAATACGGATTTGCCACTGGACCAAGTCGACTCCCGTGATCGCTTCGGTCACCGGGTGCTCCACTTGGATCCGCGTATTCATCTCCATGAAATAAAACTCGCCGTCCGGCGTGAAGATAAACTCGACGGTGCCCGCATTCGCATAGCCGACCGCCTTCGCGGCACGCACCGCAGCCTCACCCATCTTCTTCCGTTGCGCCGGACTGAGGCTCGCCGAAGGAGCCTCTTCCACTACTTTTTGATGGCGGACGGTCTGGACGGAACATTCCCTCTCACCGAGATGGATGCAGTTCCCGTGTTCGTCGGCGAGGACTTGCAGTTCGATGTGGCGCATCTCCCGGATGTATTTCTCGAGATAAACGCCGGCGTTACCGAACGCAGCCTCGGCCTCGGCCTGGGCAACCTTCAAGACCTTGGAAAGTTCGTCTTCCGACTCCACCACACGAATACCGCGCCCGCCGCCGCCGGCGGTCGCCTTGACCACAACCGGATAACCAATCTTGGCTGCAACGCGCCGGGCTGCATCGTCGGAGTGCAAGATGCCGTCGGAACCGGGAACCGTCGGAACTCCGGCCTTCTTGGCAGTTGCCCGAGCCGTTGCCTTGTCCCCCATCTTCTCAATCGCCCCAACCGGAGGACCGATGAATTTGATCCCGCAGGCGGCACAGACCTCGGCGAAGGATGCCACCTCCGAGAGAAAGCCGTAGCCGGGATGGATGGCTTCGGCCCCCGTGTTGAGCGCAGCGGCGACAATGTTGGG
>CAZYBA010000214.1:0-5973 GCA_964646105.1 uncultured Armatimonadia bacterium | reverse complement strand
CTTCTCCAATTTGCGCCGCATCGAGGAGTTGAGTTCCCTTTTGCGCATCCGGACACTCTTGGGGGTCACTTCCACCAGTTCGTCCGGGCCGATGTACTCGAGGCTGCGGTCGAGGCTTTGCTCGGACGGCGGGGTGAGGCGCACGGCGACATCACCGGTGGACGAGCGCATGTTGGTGAGGTGCTTGGCCTTGCAGACATTCACCACCAAATCGCCTTCCCGCTGATGCCGACCGACAATCATGCCCTCGTACACGGGAACCCCCGGACCGATGAACAGCGTGCCGCGTTCTTCCGAGTTGGAAAGCCCGAACGCGGTGGTGACACCGGTTTCGGACGCCACGAGCGAGCCACGGCGGATCTTGTCCATGTCGCCCGCCCAGGGCCGGAAGCCCTCGAACAAGGTCGACATCACCCCGGTACCGCGGGTTAGGGTGAGGAATTGGCTGCGGAAACCCAGCAAGCCGCGGGTTGGGATGACAAATTCGAGACGCGTACCGCCTTTGTCGCCGGGACGCATGTCCTGCAACTCGCCGCGACGCTCGCCGAGCGACTGCACCACCGCCCCGACATACTCGTCGTCCACGGAGATCAGCACCCGCTCGTAAGGCTCCTCACGTCCCTCCGGCCCGTCGCGCAGCACCACCTGCGGCATCGAAACCTGAAGCTCGTAGCCTTCGCGACGCATGGCCTCGATCAGCACCGCCAAGTGCAGTTCTCCGCGTCCGAACACCAGGTAGGCGTCGGGCGAGTCGGTTTCTTCCACGCGCAACGACACATTCGACTCGAGTTCCTTGAACAGGCGCTCGCGCAGCTTGCGGCTGGTGCAGAACTGACCCTCACGCCCCGCAAACGGGGAGACATTCACGGAGAATGTCATCTGCAACGTCGGTTCGTCGACCTGCGGCGGCGGGATCTGCTGCGGATCTTCACCGGCGGCGATGGTCTCGCCAATGGTGATTTCCGGGACCCCGGTCACCGCGATGATGTCGCCGGGAACCGCGCCTTCGACCGGAACCCGCTTGAGGCCTTCGTAAACAAAGACGCTCTGCAGACGAGTTTGGTACTTGGTGCCATCGCGTCGGAACACCACCACGCCCTGGTTGGGACGCAGGGTTCCGGCGAACACCTTGCCGATTCCAAGGCGCCCGAGGTACGGGTCGCCGTCGATGGTCGAGATCAACGCCTGAGTGCCACCGTCCGCAGGACCCAGCACCTTCGGCTCCGGGATGTGGGTCAGAATGGTGTTGAAAAGCGGCTGGAGGTCGACACCGGGTTCCTGATCCCAGTCGAGCGACGATCGACCGTCGAGGGCCGTGGCATACACCACCGGGAAGTCGAGCTGTTCTTCGTTGGCGCCGAGTTCGGCGAACAGGTCGAAAGTCTCGTTGACAACCCAGTCGGCACGGGCATCCGGGCGGTCCATCTTGTTGACAACCACCACCACCTTGTGGCCGGCTTGGAGAGCTTTCTCGAGAACAAACCGGGTCTGTGGCATCGGACCGTCCACGGCGTCGACCAGCAACAGGACACCGTCCACCACCAACATCACCCGCTCCACCTCGCCACCGAAGTCGGCGTGGCCCGGGGTGTCGACCACATTGATCTTGTGGTCCCGATAGGTGATGGCGGTGTGCTTGGAAACAATGGTGATACCGCGCTCACGTTCCTGATCCATCCGGTCCATCACCCGTTCGGCGACTTCCTGGTTCTCTCGAAAGACACCCCCCTGGCGGAGCATGCCGTCGAGAAGGGTGGTCTTTCCGTGGTCGACGTGGGCGATGATGGCAATATTGCGGAGCATGGGCGTGTTGGTTTTTTCGCGCGAAAATCTGGAGTCAAAAAAAGACCCGCGGAGCGCGCGGCCTCGCGGATCACCTGAATTTTACCATGCGGGGATTTCGACGGGCTTTTAGGGGCCCAAATCCGGGAAGGGCGGACCACGACGCCAACCCAACCGTCGCCTACCAAACCGGCAGTGAGAAAATCCACGGCCCGACTACGGAACGATTAACGGGCCTGGAATCGTCTTAACAGCATACAGAAATCGATTCCGGGGCCCGACAATGATGCCGGTATCTTGGCAATCAGGGCGATCCGGACCCGAACGATGTGTGCCGCAACCGCAGCGCAACAACGATTCGGAGAGAAATGAGAACACACAACAGCCGGCGCGGATTATCCGCGCCGGCTGTTTGATTTCTGTTGACAACACGCCAACGTTCGACTGGGAAAGACAAGGTCCCCCGCGAGCGCCCCGGATGACGTCACCCGGCGGGGTTACGCCCATCCGGAACCGGCGGGGCCCCCTTCTCAGCCAGAACGCCGGTTGGCTGCGACCCAGCGCGCGCGCAGCGCACTTCCCATCGCCACCAGCCCCAAGGCAGCCATCTGCAGGGTGAGCCAGTTGCGACCGGCCGGCGTGTCGGTGACAGGCCCGAGTGGCGCGAGTCCGTGATGGAACGCGAGCGCCAACGCGACCAGCTGCCCTGCGGCCCACGCCGACGACAACCGCACCGCACGGTGGTTCCACAACCACGCAGCCAGCAACCCGGGCAGCAGAACCGACGAAACAACCGCTGCCGCCACGAACGAGCCCGCAGCCACCATACACGCCACCAGCGGTACCAGCGCACCGAACCCGAACGCGACGGCGGTGGCCCGCGCGACATGGCCGCTTCGGCGCAACAACGCCGGAACCATCAGCACGCCGAACAGCGCGACCAGTGGCAACACCACCCCGGGGGAATCCCAGCGCGGCGCACTCTCGGAACACGTGGTGAACGCGACATTGTGGTCGGAATCATCCGCCGCAGGAGTAGCTCGGTTCGGCACCGCGCGCCACTGGAGCTCGTTATTCGAATCGATACCCGCCGCCGAGCGGACCCCCATGGAAACCGCCTTGGCGGCATCGAGAAGCCCTGCCCCGAACTTCTTCGCATCCCCCTTCGGAGTCGCGCTCTTGCGGAGGATGTCCTCGACCTTGCCGGCATCCGTGACCCCGGTGGAAATGACCAGAGCCGCCACCGCCGCCACATGCGGGGTAGCCATCGATGTGCCCTGGAACGAATAGTAGTCGTCGCCGTGGCCGCCCAAAGACGGCCCCAGGTTGGTGTTCTGCAGGATGCCGTCGGCGCGGTTGCCGGACGACACATAATCGCCACCCGGCGCGGCAATGGCCACCTGCTTGCCCCAGGTCGAATACTCCGCCAAATTACCGGTCGGTCCTACCGCACTCACCGCGAAACACTCCGCGAACGCGGCGGGGTAACCCACCCCCTGACGTCCCGAATTGCCGGCCGCGCACACAATGACCACACCCTTTTTCCGGGCGTACTTGCAGGCGTTGTGAATCACCGAATCGGGGAACGACGACCCGAGACTCATGTTGATCACATGGGCTCCCTTGTCGGCAGCCCAGCGGATGGCGTCCGCGATGTCCGCACTGCCCCCCGAGCCACTCGCCGAAAGCACCTTGAGCGGCATGATCGTGGCTTCGTACGCCAGACCCGCCACCCCCTCGCCGTTGTTGGTCGACTCCGCAATGGTCCCCGCGACATGGGTTCCGTGCGCATGGTCGTCGTACGGCTGGTCGTCGTCGTTCACAAAGTCGTAACCCGGCACGAACGACGTCGTGTTGAAGTCGCGGCAGGCCTTGCCCTTGCGTGAGTCGTTGCCGGACACCCCGGTGTCGATCACCGCCACGACAACGCCCTTGCCGCGGGTGCTCTCCCACGCCTTCTCGGCGTTCACCATCCGGAAGTTCCACTGCTCGTCGTAACGCGGATCGTCGGGGCGGGTCGCCGACGTCATCGACATTTGGAACACCGGGTCGCGCAAGACGTCGGGGCCGGCCAGGGTGGACATCGGCGCGATCGAGATGCGATGCTCCGGCTCGGCGGCCTCCACCGACGGATGGGTGCGCAGGGTCGCCACAATCCGGTCGGCGTCCGCACCCGGAACAACCACCCGGAACAACCGATTGCTCCGCGCCATCACCGAGTTGGGCACCAAAGGCGCTCCGGCAATGCGCGCAATTTCCTCTTGAACCGCCCGGTCCGCGTTGTCGCGCAGGTCCACCACCAAGTCCACCGAACCGTCGCCATGCGCGGCCCCGACTGGTCGATCCCGCTCCCGGGCGGGCCAATTCGCCTGTACCAACGGCGCGATCGAGAACGCGGTGGCGAGCAGGGTGGCGGCGGCGATTCGGATTCGGTGTGTCATGGTGATTTCTCCGCGTGGCTCAGGACTTCGGTTCGCGCAGCTCCGGATGGCGCTCCAAAATGTACTCGTAACGATCCTTCGCAGGTCCCGGCGCAAACTCGTTGAAGAGCGGACTGCCCCCCGCGTAGACAGTTCCCTGCTTGTCGCCGAACTCGTTGCGGTTTTCCGCCTTGATCCAGGCGTCGATCCGCTTCTTCGTAGCCTCGTCCACCGCCATCGCCGGTTACCTCCCGATTGGTGACGCATTTTACCAGCGGGTGGCAATTTCGACTGTCATCAAGTTTGCGTAATTATCGGTGGAAAACGGATTCGACCTGACGAAAACGGCGACATTCCGTCGGGTTTGTGCCGGATTTTCCCACCCTTTGGCGAACCGAACCGGCCGTGTTTCACGACCCGGGTTGGATCGATCACGCCTTCAATCCGACTTACCGCCGACCGCGCCTCCTCAGCACAGGCCCCTGCCACGGCACCGACCCGGACCGCTGCACATGCTTCTGCAGCGCCGCAGTCATTTCCGCCAGCTCGCGCGGACGTGTCGCTGCCAGATTGTTCTGTTCCCGAGGGTCGTCCTTGATGTTGTAAAGCTCGCGGGCGCCAAATGGATGGTTCTGGAGAATCTTCCAATCGCCGCGCACCAACGCTTCATACGACTTGCCCGCGTAGGCCGGCCCGCCCTCGCGACGGCAGAAATACAGGTCGCGGGGAGTCTCGATCCGTTTTCCATTCAGTAAAGGAACCAAGCTCACCGCATCCAAACCCGGGTCGGGCTTCCCGCCGGCGAGCTCCACAAACGTCGGAAACAAATCGAAATTTAGCCCTTGGTAATCGGTGGTGCCGCCCGCGGGGACATGCCCGGGCCAGCGCATCAGGAACGGAACCCGCAGTCCGCCTTCGTAGTGGTCCTGCTTGCCACCGCGCCACGGCGCGTTGACCTGGCCGTGCGGAATCGATCCGCCGTTGTCCGACGTAAACACCACCACCGTGTCGCGGGCGAGACCGGTCTCGTCGAGTGTCGAGAGCACCCGGCCGATCCGGTCGTCCAAATGCTCGACAAACGCCACATTGGCGGCGCGCTTGGGATCCATGTCGGGAGCGCGTCGGCGGATCCTTTCCAGCCACTCGGCCGGTGGTTCGATCGGAAAATGGGGTGCGTTGTAGGCCAGATAGAGGAAAAACGGCTGATCCGGCCTACGGGTTCGCTCGCGCAAATAGGCACAGGCCCAGTCGGTGAACAGGTCGGTGGCATGGCCTTTCGGGTCGATGGGCTCGCGTCCAAGGCGCATGTAGTTGTTTCCGTGGCGCCGATGGGTGGTGTAGCTGTCCATCATGTCGCCGAGGAAGCCGTGGAAATGATCGAAGCCGCGTTCCACCGGCAGGTTGGGCGAATCCAGTCCGAGGTGCCATTTGCCGATGTGGGCGGTATGCCAGCCGTGTTTGCGCAGGACATCGGCCAGAGTCGGAATTCCGGGCCGCAGGTAACCCCAGGAATCGGCGGGATCGGTTCGGATGACCCCGGGAACCCCTGCGCGGTCGGGGAACAAGCCGGTGAGCAGGGCGGCCCGTGACGGCGAGCAGACGGTCGCGTTGGCGCGCATGCCGGTGAACCGCAGGCCTTCGTTTCCGATCCGGTCGATGGACGGTGTGCGGATATCGTCACGGCCATACGCCGAAACGTCCCCGTAGCCTTGGTCGTCGGTGAAGATGATCAGGAAGTTCGGCCGTTTCGCGCCGGCGCCGCGGGTTGGGG
>CAZYBA010000213.1:0-6041 GCA_964646105.1 uncultured Armatimonadia bacterium | reverse complement strand
GCCCGCTCTTGGCTTTCCGGGGCGTTGTCCCCGGATGGCAGGGTGCTGGTTTGGGTGGACGCCATGGGGCGCATCACCTGGGTGGATACGGCAACCGGCAAGGCGTTCCTGCGCAATCCTTCGTTGCGCGGGGTGGAGCGTTTGGTTGTCGACGACCGCGGGGTCGTGGTTGCCTGGGCCCCGCTCAATCCGGGACGAACCGGGGTCTGGGTGGTGCGACCGGTTGCGGCGCCCGCGGTGCGGCGCGACGTCGGGGCACCGATCTGGTCGGTTGCGCTGGATGCGCGTCAACTCGGTGTGTGGGTGGGGACCGGCGACAAGTCGTTGCACTGGATTCCTGTCGACGGTGGGGAGGCGCAGGCTTCGGCGCTGCCCGGCATTGCCGATCGACTGGTGTCAACTCCGACCGGGGTCATCGCCTCCCTGTGGCTGGAATCCGGAGTGTGCGCGGTCGATCCCGCAGGGCTTCTGCGCTGGCACCGCCGTTCCGACGACCGGGCCCGCCGGTGGCGCCCGATGATTTCCCAAGATGGGAGGCGGTTGTTCTTGAATTCCGCCACCGGCCCGTCACAGGCCCACTGGCGCCTGCACCGTCTGGATCCGGTCACCGGTGACCCGCTTTGGGAAACGTCGTTGACGGGCCGTGTGGCGGAGGCGATGCTCACGGTCGACGGCGGCCGTTTGGCGTTCACGACATGGGTCGACGCAACCGATCCGCGCAATCCGGCACAACGAAAGCTGCATATGGTGGACGACCGTGGGAACTGGCTGTTCCGTGACAAGGGCAGCGCCGTGTTCCAGCCGATGTTGGTGGCCCTCTCGGTGCGCGGCGAGCGAATTACCGTGGTGGATGGCGAGCGTGGTATTTCGACGCTGGACCGGTCGGGACGTACGATCGCCCGCCGGATCGGCTTGCCTGGGGAACGTGAGATTGGTCGGGCCGCACGGGTCTCGGCGGTACTGGCAACACCGGACGGTAGACGAATGGTGCTGGTACGGGGCGACGGTCGGATCACGGGCTACGAATCGCTCGCATGAGCGCGAATCCGTTGGTCGCCCGGGTTGAGGACTTCATTCGGGGCAACCGGAGCGATTCCTTCGACGCGTTGGCGGTCGCCGTTTTCAAGGACCAGACCCGGCGCTGTCCGTTGTGGGCGAATCTCGCTGCGCACCGGGGCGTCGACCCCGACCAACTGACTGGTGCCAGCCACATCCCGCCGATGCCGGTGGGAGTGTTCCGTCAGGCCGAAGTTACCGTTGCGCCGGGAGGATCGACACTGCCGGGAGGCGTCTGTTTCCATTCCTCCGGGACCACCGGCACCCAGACCAGCAAGCACCATCTCGATCCCGAGTCCCGCCGGGTTTACGACGTCTCGTTGCGCCAAGGCTACCGGCTTGCGATGGGACCCGACCGGGCCGCCTTGCCGGTCGTCGCGCTGGGGAGGCCCCCCTGCGATGCCCCGCATTCGTCACTGTCCCACATGATGGGTGGTCTGGTGGCTGATACCGGGGGCGCGTTTTACGACGTCAAGCCGGAGGGGCGGTCCCTCGCGGCGTTGAAAAATTGCCTGGAGAGCCGGACAACCCCGTTGGTCGTATTCGGGACCGCGTTCGCCTGGGTGCATGTTTTCGACGACGATCCCGACTGGAAGGTACGGTTGCCGGACGGAAGCGTGGTGGTGGAAACCGGAGGCTTCAAGGGACGTTCGCGGGAGGTCCCCCGAGAGCAACTGTATTCCTGGTTCCGGGAGCGCCTCGGTGTTCCCGATCCGCACTGTGTCTCGGAATACGGCATGTGCGAATTGACTTCGCAGTACTGGGGGTTCGGCGTGGCGAGTCGGAAAGAGCCCCCACCGTGGTTGCAGGCGTATGCGCGCGACCCGTTCACCGGCGCAGTCCTTCCGGCGGATGTTCCCGGGGTGTTGTGCCACGTCGATCTTGCCAACGTGCATACCGCGGTGGCGGTTCGAACGGGGGACTGGGGAAGTGTCGATTCCGCGGGGCGTGTTCATTTGCACGGCCGCGCGCCGGGTGCTCCGATCCGCGGGTGTTCGTTGGCGGCGGAAAAATGGGGAGAGTTTCCGCAAACGGCAGGATAAACGACCGCCGATTGGGGAATGCGTTCGATTGTGAAACGTTGGCTCCCTTGGATTGCGGTTCTCGCCGCGCTCGCAGTCGGCATTGTATGGCGTCTTGATCTGGTCAAGGCCAAGGAAAAGGAAGAGGCGTTGTCGGCGCAGCGGCGCAAGGGGGCTGTTCCTCGGGTGTCGGTGGCGTCCGCAGTGCGTCGCGACATGGTCCGGACGGTCGAGGAGATCGGGGAAATTGTCCCGCTGGAGCGCATCGAGATCGAGCCCAAGGTGGCTGGTCGGGTCCAGGGCCTCGCATTGCGTGAAGGCGACCCGGTCGCCAAGGGGCAGGTGATCGCGTCGATCCGCAATGCCGAACTCGATGCTCAGGTGGCGGAGCAGGAGGCGCGTTTGTCGGAGGCCCGTGCCCGTCTCGCCCAAGCCCGCGGAGGGTCGCGGCAGGTGGAGGTTGGTGCGGACGCGGGACGTCAGCGCGACAGTGCCGCCGCCGCGGTGGCGGCGGCGAATGTGGCCCGCATCGCGCGCGCCGGCGACGCGGCGGCCGCGGCGGCACGGGCGGTGGTCGCCGATCGGCAAGCGCGTTTGGACGCGGCAGGAGTGTCGATCCTCAACGCCAAGGCGCAGAAACTTTCCACCGAAGCCGCGTTCCGGTTTGCCAAGGCCCGACTCTCCCGACTCGAGGCGTTGTCCGGCAAAGGCTTTGTGTCGGCGCAGGATGTCGACAATGCCCAGCTTCAGGTACAGGTGCAGACGGCGGCCCTCGAGGTCGCCAACGGGCAGGTGGATGCCGCTGAGGAAAACAAGCGCTCGGCGGGTGCGTTGCTCAAAGCCGCCGAGGAAGATCTGCGCGCGGTGGAGGCAAGGACTGCCGCCGACAATGCCACCGCCGAGGCAGCGGCGAAGCAAGCCAAGGCGGTGCTCTCCATCGCGGACGCCAACCTCGACCAGAAAGGTGTCTGGAAAGACAATCTGGCGTCGCTCGAGGCGGCGGTCGCCACGGCGCAAGCGCAATTGCGCAACATCCGCGCCCTCAAGGCCACCACGGTGCTGCGTTCCCCGGTCGATGGATTCCTGGTGGCGCGCTATCTCGACAACGGTGCCCTGTGCACGTCGGCGCAGGTGATCGGCGTGGTGGAGGCGCTGGGCAGTGTGAGGGTGCGGATTGCGGTTCCCGAGGAATCTGCCCCGCGCATCCCCGTCGGTGCCAAGGCCGAGGTACGGCTGGACGCGGTGGCGGGGCGTGTTTGGCCGGCGACGGTGGAACGGGTCGGGCGCACGGTCGAGCCACGGACGCACCGGGTGGCGGTGGAGGTGCTGGTTGCCAACGCCGACGGCATGCTCCGATCCGGGGGGTTCGCCCGGGTTGCAATCGAAATCGAAAGGATGGTCGGCGCGTTGGTGGTGCCGCCGGAAGCGCTGCTCAAGGACAATGGCGCCGATGTGGTCGCGGTGGTCGGTTCCGACAACACGGTGAAACTGACCCCGGTCGTCGTGGAAAGCCGCGATGCGTCCATGGTGGCAATTTCGGGAATATCACCGGGCAGCAAGGTGGTCGTCCGCAGCCTGATGCCGGTCCGTGACGGCAAGAGGGTCGAGCCGGTCGACGATGCTCGGGAACATGGAACCGGACGTTCGGAACGATCTTCCGGGAAGGCCGCCGGGAAAATGTCCCGATGATCAGTCCCGGGAAACTCGCGGTCCGCAGGCCTGTTGCGGTGGTGATGCGCATCGCGGCGCTGGTGCTGCTCGGAGTTGTCTGCCTCACCAGGTTGCCCGTTGACCTGCTTCCCAAGGTTGCGCTCCCCACAGTAGTGGTGAACACCTCCTGGCCCAATGTCGCGCCGGAGGAAATCGAAACCCAGGTCACGCGTCCCATCGAGCAAGCCGTCTCGTCGGCGTCGGGAATCAACGTGGTGACGTCCACGTCCAGCCCGGGCAGCTCGAGTGTCCGTGTCCAGTTCAACTACGGTGTCGACGTTGGGCGGGCCGCGGTGGATGTTCTCCAACTGGTCGAACGTTCCCGGCAGCGGCTTCCCAACGACCCGACCTTGCAGTCGCCGGTGGTGTATCGACTGGATCCGTCGCAGTTGCCAATCCTCATCTTCGGGGTGAGCGGTGAGTCGGACCCTGCCAAGTTGAAGTCGTTGTTGGTGAACCAGGTCTCGCCGATCATCCAATCCGCCGACGGCGTGGCGTCCGCGGTGGTCACCGGCGGCGCCGACCGCGCGATTGTGGTCGATATCGATCCGGTACGCCTGCGGGCCCGTGGCCTGACACTCGCCGATATCTCACGGCGTCTGGTTCAGGAAAATCTGAACCTGCCGGCCGGCATTGCCCGCACCGGCGATACCGAATACACCATCCGCAGCCTCGGTTATCTCAAGTCGGTTGCGGAGATACAGGCGCTGCCGGTGGGGCGTGGGGACGGACAGGCGATCCGACTCGACGAAGTGGCGAATGTCCGTGACTCCATGCAGGAGGTGCGCCTGCGGACCCGCCTCGACGGCGAAGGCGCGGTTGGAATGATCGTGGTCAAGCAGAGCGAGGCCAACACGGTCGCCACCGCCGACGCGGTCAAGGCGAAAGTGGAGGAAGTCCAGCGCCTTTACCCGCAGCTGCGATTCGGGCTGGCCTACGACCAATCCCAATTTGTCGTGCATTCGGTCGATGATGTCAAGATCAGCGCGTTCATCGGCGGCGCACTGGCCATCGTCATTTTGCTCGGCTTCCTGCGCAATTTCCGCAGCACGCTGGTGGTGGCACTCTCCATCCCGATCTCCATCTTCTCGACATTCACCCTGTTCTGGCTCTGCGGATTCACGCTCAACACCCTGACCTTGAGCGGGTTGTCGCTGGCGACCGGGCTGATCGTCGACGATGCGGTGGTGGTGCTCGAAAACATTTTCCGCCACATCGAGCGCGACGGGAAAGATCCGGTGCAGGCCAGCATCGAGGGCACCGACGAAATCACGTCCGCGGTGGTCTCTTCGACCGTAACGATCATGGTGGTGTTTTTGCCCCTCTTTCTGGTCAAAGGACAGAGCGGGCAGCTGTTCAGCCAGTTTGCGCTCGTGGTGATCTTCTCGATTGCGGTGAGCCTGCTGGACGCATTGACGGTGGTCCCGATGTTGGCGAGCCGTTTGATCCGTCCCAGCCGCGTGGGAGCGGATCGTGCCCGCAAGCGCAGTGTGGTCGACCGCCTTTCGGATCGCCTTGGCGAAGGGTTCGACGCACTCGACCGCTCCTATCGGGATGTGCTGACCTGGGCGTTGCGCCGCCGGTTCCTGGTGGTCGCGGCCGGGTTTGGAATTTCCTACGCGGGGACGGCGTTGCTCCCGTTTATCGGGACCGAGGTGCTGCCAGCCACCGATTCGGGCAATTTCAACGTGAATGTCCGCCATCCGGTGGGGACCGCGTTCACTGTCACCGACGAAACCGTGCGCCGTGCCGAGGCGGTGGTCCGAGCCGATCCGGATGTGGAGACAGTCTTCGCGGCGTCGGGAACCACCCTCAACCTGCGTGGCACCACCACCGGGACGTCTTCCCACCAGGGATCGCTGACAGTTCGTTTGAAAGAAGACCGCAAGCGCACCACGCAGCAGGTGATCCAGGACGTTCAAAAACGATTGTCCAAGGAACTGGTCGGGGCGCGCGCAACCGCAACGCCGTTCGACCTGGTGGCCCAGATTATTTCCGGGGGAAACCAGAACGTCGAGATCGACTTGTTCGGGAGCGATCTGGAGCAGCTGGTGGAGGTGTCGCGGGGCGTTTTGGAGCAGATCCGCGAGATTCCGGGAATGGAGAATGCGGACACGAACCTGCAGGACGCGACCCCGGAACTGCGGTTCGTGGTGGATCGTGACAAGGCCCAGCGTCTCGGCGTGTCGTTCGCGGACATCGCGCAGGCGGTCGGGACCGCCACCAACGGTGCCCTTTCGAGCTGGTACCAGG
>CAZYBA010000212.1:0-6074 GCA_964646105.1 uncultured Armatimonadia bacterium | reverse complement strand
CATCCTTCCGGGAAACCAGGTAATCGACTACCCGCAGACTGTTCCAAGTCTGCAGGCCCATCTCGCTGATGCCCCACGACCACGACTCGGTGGTGGTGCCGAAGCTGCGGTGACGTACCTGGTCGGTCTCGTTGTAGCCGACCATGTCATAGGCGAGTACCAGGAATCCCTGCTTCGCCAGATTCGCGGGCAATGCCACCAAGTCCGCCCGCCCGGGTGCCGGATTTCGCTGCCCGACCGGAGGCGCTTCCACATCCGGCTCGCGGTGCTTGCGCCCGTTTTCCCAATGGCCATGGGGATTGACAATCGCTGGAAAAGGTCCCTTGCCCGTGGGCCGATAGACATTTCCGCACAACCAAAACCCCGGCGCGGTCTGCAGCGCGACATTTTCCACCACAATGCCGTCCTGCTCGAACGTGTCGGTGACCCTAGGGGTCAACGGCGTTCGGGTCGGCAGAGGCGCGAGTCCGTTGGCGAGCAGGATCCGATTGCGCAGTTCCTTGGCACGAAGTTCCCACACACGGCGGTCGGCGGGAGGATCGAAGCGGTGGTACGTGTCGAGATTACGGGGCGGAATCATGCGAAACACTCCTTCAGATGGCGTAGGCTTTCCCGGGCGATGGTCTCGGGATCGGGAGAATAGTCGAAGACTTCAACGGACACCGGTCCTTGATAGCCGGAATCGCGCAACGCCGCGGCAATGGCATGGAAATCGGTCTCGCCGAACCCCGGGCCTCGCCGATTTGCGTCGTTGGCATGCACATGCACCACCCGGCCTCCCCAGGTCCGGCAAAGCGACGCCGGCCCCGCGGGTTCGGAAGACATGCTCTTGACATCCAGCATCCCGGCGATCCGCGGATGCCCGATCGCGTCCACCAACTCCATCGCCTCCGCTTGGGTGAGAAGAAAATCCGCTTCCGGACCGGGCAACGCTTCCGGACACAATACAGCCCCGGCCGCCTCCAATTCTGGAATCAGACTGGAAAGAGTCTCCAATGTCCGCCGCCGCGCACCGATTCGATCGGAATCCTCGAGCGTTCGAGCCTTCGGCGATCCGAGCACCAATGTCGGGGCTCCCACATCGCCCGCGAAATCGATCAACGCGCGCAGATAGTCCACGGTCTTCGAACGACGCACCGGATCCGCACAATGGATATGCAGGCCCGGAGGGGATACCAGCAACCAGTGCAGCCCCACAATCGCGAGTCCATGATCGTCCGCGACCCGGCGAATCCACCGACGTCGGTCGGCATCGATTTCCCGTACATCCGAAGCGAACGTGAACGGCGCGATCTCGACACCGTCGTAACCGGTCTCGGCCAGGAACGCGCAAATCCGTTCCCATGGCCACGGGTCCGTCCCGCCGAGCGGGGCGAATGTCTCGTTGCAAATAGCGAAGCGCATCTCAGAGATCCCACGCAATCCCGTAATAGAAATCGTGCTTCCGAACGTATTCCGGAAGCCCGCGCAGGGTCTGCTCGACCACAGCATCCGGAATGGAATCGAGCGGAACCCCGGCGGCGCGCAACGACCGCTCCAACCGCCAGGCGTCGTTGTCCTGCAGGCGCGCCATGGTGACAATTCCCGGTCCGACCAAATCGCCGTGGGGCAGGCCATGCCCCATGACATTCTCCACGGAATAGGCGAATGCGTGCTCGGAACCTTCCTCGGGCCGTGGATGACCGATCTGGTTGCAGAGTTGCACTTCCAGCGCCAAACAGTCGAGGAGCACCTTCAGACCGCCGTGGTCACCACGCCCCGCCGCATCACAAGAATCATGGCACGCCTCGAGAATCGACTGGGCAACATCGTAAACCCACGGCGAGAACGGCGCCCAGGAAGGATTTTTCCCGCGTTCCTCGGCATACTTCCAGTCCCAGCAACCGGTCGCGATCGAGAGCACGTCGCAGACACCCGCGGCCCGAACCGACGCTGGCGCACCGGCGATCACATCGAAATCAACCACCAGTTCCTGAGGCGGATTGGCGTCGCAGTAACGCACCATGCCGTCCTCGCGGTAGCCGGCCGCCGCCGTGAAAAACGCGTCCACACTGAGCGCGGTGGGCATACCGGTGACCGGCACCCCGAGCGCGGTTCCCAGGTACTTTGCGGCATCGTGGACCAGACCGCCCCCCACCGCGACAATCCGCGACACCGCCCCGTCGGGAACGCTCCCCTTCCACGCATCCCATGCCGCCAATGTCGCCTCGCCGGCGTCGTACCGCCAGGCAATGTTGCCGAGGCCGCGAACCCGCGAACCCACCGCGTCCCAGACCGACCCATCGGTGACCAAGCCAACGGGACCATCGGCTTCCCAGTCGGACAACGCCCCCACGCGAACCAACGGCAATGCGGGAATGGTGTGCATGCCCGGCGATTCGCCAAGCAGACGGCGAATTCCTTACAAACCCGGGTATCGTCACACGACGCTATCGCACGGCTTCACGGCTCGACCACGCTGCCGCGGATCACAACCAATGCAGAAAAGTCCTCGACTCAGCACTCAATGCCGAAACGTCGACGTTGGATCCGGATCTATTCCGGCAACGGCTTGCCGCGCGTCTCCGGGGCAATCGCCAAACCGACAAAGCCGACAATGTAGATGAACGCGACAATCGAGGCAGCGGTGCGCAAGCCGAGGGAAGGATCGGTCGGGGACGCGAACCGGGCGGCAAGTTGACCAAGAACCAATGGCGCCGCAGCAGCGACCAAGCGCGCACAGTTGTAACAAAAACCCACGCCGGTCGCCCTCAATCGAGTCGGGTACAGCTCCGGGAAATACACCGCATAGGCCGCGAATGGCGACAATGCACAGACGCCCAGCAGGAACGCGAATCCGTATGCGGTCGAGGTGTCGTTCAGGTAACGGAACGTAAGTTGGACCGCGATGAACGCCAGGACAAACGCCCCGAAAAGCGCCTTGCGTCTACCGATGCGCTCGCTGATCGCCGCATATCCGAGCATCCCCACGAACGCTCCCGCCTGCTGCGTGATGCTGATCTGACTGCGGAAACGTGCCAGTTCGGCCGGCGGCATCTGCGAGAATGTGTTTCCAATCAGGTCCGGCAACCAGAAACCGACTCCCCACAATCCGGCAACTCCCGCGATAGCGAGCAAGGTGCCGGCAATAGTGTTCTTGCGCAACACAGGGTCGCGGAACAAGCCGGCGATCGAACCGATTTCGAGCCCTTCGGCATGGGCCTGCGCCTTCGCACCGGTCCAGGAATCCGGTTCCTTCACCACGCTGCGAATGAAAAAGACCAAAACCGCCGGGAATGCCCCGATGAAGAACGCAATACGCCAACTGGAAGCACCGTAGTCGGCGAGCAGCAGGGTGATGACCGCCGCCATGGCGTTGCCCACTGCCGACAACGCCTGCAGAAAACCAAGGGCCATCGGGCGGGAACGTGCGGGGAAGACCTCGGCAACCAATGCGGCCCCGGCGGCGAACTCACCACCCACACCGAGCGCCGTGAAGAAACGGCAGATCGCATAGGACACCGGATCGTTGACAAACCCGTTGAGCCCCGTGAAACCGGCATACACCAACACCGTGATCGCCATGGTCCGAGCACGGCCAAGTCGATCCCCCAACGCCCCGAACACAAATCCACCGACCGCCCAGCCGATCAAGAAAACGCTGGTGAGGCTCCCGCTCCACCGGCTGATGTCCTCCTTGGTGGCTTCCGGCCCGAGCAGGTCCTTCAACGATGGCTGACGCACCAGGTTGAAGAGCTGCTGGTCCATGGTGTCGAACAGCCAGCCCAACGCGGAAATCGCCAGTACTACCCAGGCATACCGCGGAACACCCTTCCACCACGGTCCGGAATTCACCGACGTCGACGTTTCGTTGCTCACAGGACCTCCACAGCCGGCGGGTTCGCCCACACCGAATACGCCGACCGAACGTTGGCGGCAGTCGTGTCACCTCGGTGGAAATAGACACGGTAGCGGAAGACAACAGTCTCGCCTTCCTTCTGCACCAAGTTCCCCGCGGTCTTGTTCGACTTCAACGCGGGGTCGAAATCATGCAGCCCGAACGGGTTCACCGCAAACAGTCCGTAGGTCCGAGAATGCCATGTCGTGGGGTGACGGGGGTTCGACGGATGATCGAGAATCGCGACCCCGACTGTCTCTCCTTCGACCGTTCCGTAGTAATCGTTCCAAGGCGACGGTTTGCCCCAGAGTTTCGCTCCGAGCAGCCCCTCGGCGTTCACCAGAGTTCCGCCCTTGTCGGACTTCATCGATTCGGGAACCCGGATGGCGAACGAACCTTCCTTGGTGTCGCCCCAGGTGAGCGGACCGCCGACCGGTTTCACCGCGACGTCGAAGTCCAGCAACACCCCTCCCGACGGCAGCGGCGTCACCCGCACCGTTCGCTCGTCCCGCGCCAATGTCTTGCCGTCCGGAGTGTTCCAGTCGGTCCGGGCCACGAAACCGGCCTGAACGGCTCCGCCGGTTTGCCGGTCGAAACCCGCATGGACCGTTTTGCCGATCGGCAGCGCATTGCCGGCCTCGGCCCAGAAATCGATGCCGTTCATCAATCCATGGGTGAACCACAGACCGCGGTGATGCGGATGGTCCTTGTCTTCGCCCGGGACATCCTCGAGCGGCCAACGGCGGGTCATGTGCTTGCCGAACGCCTGAATCGGGTAGAAGAACGGTTTGGTGGGACCGGTCGAGACATCGTAACGGGTAAAGAGTTTGCCGCCGAAATGCACCTCGAGATCCTTGCCGACAGTGCGTATTTCAACCGCCTGTTCCCGCGCGGGTTCGAGGCGATAGACACGACGTTCCCCCGAGCGCAGATTCCGGACCAGGAACGTCAACCGTACCTTTCCCCCGGAAATCGGATCCACCTGGCAGGGGACCGCCACCGAATCCTTCGCGGCCCGGGAACGACGTTTCCAGATCGATTCCGCGACTTCCACCGAGACAGGTCCTTCGGCGATATCGTCTTGCCGCGCGGTGACCGCCACGTTCAGGCCGTCCGCCAGGGCCGGGGCGGCGCCCGCCCCACCCGCGGCCATCAGAGCCAACACACCGAGACGCCAGGGGGAGCGCCAGGTCATCGGTTCAGATCCTTTCCGGAACCGCGAACGGCGCCCGGTACTCGCGGGTGCAAAGCAAATCCGCCTTGGAATCCCGCAGTCGTTCCCGCACCGGGTCGATCGCGAGGCGGGGGCCGACGGTCACCGACGCAGACGACGCATCGACTCCGTTATCCGCCAGGTGGGATTTCATACGCCCGAGCGCTTCCGCCAATACCGGATCGGCCATGTTCAACGTGGCCAAGTTGCGGGGTCGTCCCAACTTGTAACTGACATTTCCGAGGTGGCAGAGCGCGCTGGAGAGGTGCCCTTCGAGAACGGGAGCCGCGCAGGCCTTGCGGTCGTTCGCCTTGGCCGCCGCGACAAAATTGGCGAAATGATCTCCCCCACCCGTGAATGCTCGGAGAAGATTCCCTTCCAGGTCGAAAGCTGCCGCCTTGTTGTAGTCGGCCGTGAACGCCACATATCCCTTGTCGCCGTAGACAATGTCGCCGATCGAAACGCCGGGCATGCTGCCTTTCGCCGATAGGCCGTCCGTCTTCAGGCCGCGGACCTCGAACACCAGTTCGCAGTCGCCGTAGTCGTAGTGCGCGACCAATGTATTCGGAGTCTGGGCCTGATCCACATAGCCGAGGCGCCCGCCGAATGCCGCCACGCTGCGCGGAAGTTCGCTCTTGTTCAACGCCCAGCGCGCAATGTCCATCTGATGGATGCCCTGATTACCGAGGTCGCCCGCTCCGGTGTCCCACATCCAGTGCCAGTTGTAATGGAATGTATTCGGATTGAACGCGCGCTTCGGAGCGGGGCCAAGCCACAGGTCAAAATCGACTCCCGCCGGTACAGGAGCGTCCGGCTGGATTCCGATCGAGTTGCGGGGCTTGTAGCACAGCGCACGTGCCAACTTCACCTTGCCGATGCCGCCGCCGTGGATGAACGCGATCCCGTCGCGGACCGCCTTTGCGGAGCGACTCTGGGTACCCGTCTGACCGACCTTGCCGTAGCGCAGCGACGCCTCGTGGATTC
>CAZYBA010000211.1:0-6083 GCA_964646105.1 uncultured Armatimonadia bacterium | reverse complement strand
CCCGGATCGCTTCCGACGAACGTCTCCTCCTGATCTTTGAAACCGCCCTCTCCGATGGTATTCCATACGATTCCGTACCACGCCCCGACGGCGTGACGTTTACCGTCGATTTGGACGGACAGACAGTATTCGAGCGAACGGTTGTCAAGAGCGTCTGGATCCCCGGTGCCGTTGATCTCCGTGCGGTCGCAGGAAAACGCGTGACCCTCGCCCTCGGGTGCCATCCGGGACCCAGCATCCGATACGATTGGGCGCTGTGGGGACGTCCGCGCATTGTTCGGGTCCGACCTCGCTCCGGCCCGGTTCCCCGCCACGGTCTGGTTGGTTTCCGCTTGACTCGCCCGGCCCATGTGGAATTGGGCAGGCCCGGGCGCGTTCCTGAACAAGTCCCGCTGGAATCAGGATTCCACTGGGTCGAACGTTCCCTCGAGATAGGCGATGACTCCGCCCTGCGTATCGAGCCCCCGTCCGCCTGCGATCAAGCATCCTTTGTTTCCGCCGACTGGCCCGCGGAACTCGAATTCACCGGGGTCGCGTTCGAGTCGGCAGTCCAAAAGGCGGGGGCGCCCGCGGTGGTCGTTGTCGCGGTGCGCAACCACGGCGCGGGAGACCGTGCTGCGGGCGGGGTGGTGCGATTGAAGCGGGGAGGTCGTCTTGCCGGTGCGGTTTCGTTACCCGCTCTGGCACCGGGTCAGCTCATTCGGCTTCGATTTCCCGTCGGAAAACTGCGATCCGGCACCCTCGTCTGGACCGTCGCGTCGGATACCTTGGCGGATTTGGAAACGCCTCTTTACGTTCACAGCGCAGTGGTTCGCTCCGTCGTCCGCGCAAAAGGGTTTCGTATCGAGCGCGGTGACACCTGGGGGGCGGTTCGGCGGGACTCGGACAGGACAGGGAATGCGCCTCCATTGGCTTGGCTCGCACCGCTGACCCATGATGTCCGGTTGACTTCGGTTCCCGGAAAACCATGGATTCGCATGGAGGCGGCGCCGGGAACGGTTCTTCCGACGGTTTGGGTGTCGGGGAGACGGACCGCCGAAGGGTTGGTTCCGGGAGTCGAATGGCTGTCGGCGGGGGAGCCGTCGTCGAATCCCCGTGGCTTCGGTCCCGACTTCCACGACCGCTCCCGCCCCCCGATGGAGCATCTCTGCGCACCGTACTTGGCGGTGTCGGTGGGCGCATCGGCCAAGGCCGCTCCGCTTTCCTACGCGCCGAGTTGGTGTCCGGATTCGGTGCTGGGGGGATTTCAAGGACGCCCGGATCCCAGAGAAGCGGTCACTGTTGGAGTCTGGTGGACACCCGGACCGTTTGTACGTCCCCGTGTCGAGATTCCGTCGCGCTCCTCGCCCGTGGACGCTACCCGCTTGGGAGTGGAGGGTGTCCGCAGCGCAACCCTGTGTATTGTCGGTGGCCTGACCGCAGCGGTCACGCGGAATTGGCTTGACGATATCGGCGGGCTTCCGGAGCCAATTGCGCCTCCACGCAACGACCGCGACTCACTTCGCTTGTGCCGTGCGGCATGGGACCGAATGCGGGATGGACGGACCGGACGTTGGCGAATTGTCGTGGAAGGCTCCCCGGAACCGGCTCCCGCCATTGCGGCGCTGGGACTCTGGGACGCGTTGTGGACCGGGAACGATTTGGAAAACGCCCGCTCGGACGCCTCGGCGATCGCGCCCGGGCAACGTGCCGACCGGAACGGTGCCCATGTGCTGCGTTGGGAGTTGCCGTTCCTCATCGGTGGGGTCGTCGATGCAATGGCCGCGGTGGACCGCGAGGTGGCCGGTTTGCGCAAGAGCCAACGCGCCGACGGGGGCTGGGATTTCGGGGCAAAAGCGGGCCCGAACGCCCGGCTCGGGTGCCCTGGCGACCGGCTCTCGGGCACCGGCAGCCATGCGACTTGGATGGTGCTCCGGCATGCGCGCATCACCGGGAATCCGGAGTCGGTCGCCGCAGGACGTCGTGCGCTCGGGTTTCTCCGGCAGTGCCATCTGCCCCGCGGGGCGAGTGTCTGGGAATGCCCGATCTACGAACCCGACATCCTCGCGGCGGGCTGGTTGGTGGCGGCGTGCAATGAGGGCTACGACGCGACCGGGGATCGGGCGTTTCTGGACGAAGCCGTTTACTGGGCCGAGACCGCGGTGCCGTTCATCTACCTCTGGAACCGACCCGATCGACCCGCCATGCGCGGGGCGTCGATTGCAACCTTCGGCACGACGTTCTTCCTGCACAACTGGATCGGACGTCCGGTGCAGTGGGAAGGACTTCTGCTCGGTTGGCATCTGCGCCATCTGGCACGCAATCTGGCATACGCGGGAGGGGGATCCCGGGGCGCGCTGGGGTTCGGACCGAAACACTGGACCCGGTTGACCGACCTGATGGTGGCCAGTGGCTTGCACCAGCAACGGACCGACGGGGATTTCGCGGGGACCTATCCCGACAGCATTGCCGATTTCCAGGACCCCCAACCGGTCCACATCAATCCCGAGAATCTGGCAGTGCACCTGTTCGCCCGGGCTGGGAATCCACTGGAGATCCGTACCGTGGCCGCCCCGGGAGCGGCACGGATCAGTGCGGTCATGCCGGTTTCTCGTGTTCGCACGGGGAACGGGCGGTTGGAATTCGCCGTGGAACGACTTCCCCGCGGCGCGACTTGGGTGTTGGTGGAACGTGGGAATCGGCCGATGTCGGTGAGTGTCGACCGCGCACGGGTACTCGACTGGGAATGGGATTCCCCGACCGGTCGTCTGGCGATTCCTATCGGGGCGGGTCGTGGAAATGCCGACGTCGAATTCCAGACATGAAAACGGCGGGGGAGATGGGTGCCTCCCCCGCCGCATGTGTCAAGCGATTTGCGTCAGCCGGCGTTCTTGAGGGCGGCCGCCACCTGCGCGACCCGTCGCCCCTGAAGGCGTGCGACCGTCAGATCGCCTTCGGTGGGCGGGGTGCTGTTCTGTCCCGAGACCGTGGTGGGTCCGTACGGAGAGCCTGATCCGAAGACCGCGGGGTCGCCGTAGCCGTTCGGCACAATGACCCATCCGAGGTGCGCCATGACGGGGAACAGGCCGGTCAGCGTATTTTCATTCCCGCCGTGGGGGGTGCTGGTGGACGTGAACGCGGCGCCGACCTTGCCGTATGTCTTGCCTTGGAACCAGATGCCGCCCAGGCTGTCGAGGAACGCCTTGATTTCGCTGGAAACCATGCCGAAGCGGGTGGGAGAGCCGATCACCACAGCGTCCGCTGCCGCCACATCGTCCGGCGACGGCGCGTCGTAGAGGGCGTTCATGCGGTCTGCCGCTTCGATCCAGCCCGGCGCGTGGGCCATGGTTTCGCGATCTACCACTTCGCGGGCACGTCGGAGGACAACGTCGGCGCCGGCCTCCCGAGCACCCTCGGCAATGGCGAGCGCCATGGATTCGGTGGTCCCGCCGCGGGACGTGAAGACGATGAGCACTTGGGGTGCGGACATGGGCAATCTCCTGAAAATGTTCCGGATCAAAAACACCGGCCATACGCAAACGGTCATGGCGCCCCAATGGTTCCGTGAATCTACCGGGGAAACCCGGGGGATCGGTCGTGGGAACGAGAGATGGAGGTCTGCAACGGCAAAATGCATGTCCCGGTCCCCTCCACAACGGGAGACCCGCCATCTCCACCGGGTCCCGTCGAAGACGGGCTTTGAGAGGGCCGGGCACTTCAGTGCCCGGAGACAAAAAGAGGGCGCGAAGCGCAACAACAACGCGTCCGGAGGACGGCTCGCCCGAAGGCCATCAAGACGGGGAATTCATTCCCCGGAAACAAACGCGGAAGGATTGGTCGCCCGGAACCACGACGATCCATCAGCCCAGGCACCCAAGAAGACGATCCATCCTCCAGGGGCCGCGCGTGAAAGATCGCCGATTTAGGAAGCCGGAATCAATTTCCGGACGCGATCGGCTTGGGGGCCGACACCGCTCCGGCGATGGGCTTTGCGGACGTCGACGATTCGGCACCGCCTGCGGCTTCATCCCCGCTTGACGACGACACGATCGGTTTCGAACCCCCGCCGCCCGCGGAGTACGCGTTCACCTTCACCCCTTGGGTTTCCAGCAAGTCGGTCTTGGCGTCGGACGAACGCGACTGCGGGAACGAAACCGTGGCAGGGTCGCCGTCGGAAACATAGCGGCGCATTCTTCCCGAAACCAACTCGTCCACCCAGTACTTCAATCCAAAACGGATGTCCTCGGGGGTGATCCGCTCGATGCGCATCGGGTCGTATTTCTTGGCACCGGGAACCGGGTTCGGACGCCATGCCGCGAGACAGACCGCGGTGTGGTTGTAGTCGGTGCCCTGATACGCCCCCTTGGCCAGGAACGGCCACAGCTTTTTGTTGCGCGGCTACACCCCGTATGGCGCTGCGAACGACACAATCTCGGCTTTCGGAGCCTCGGCCGCAATCGCCTTCTGCGCCCCGCCTAGCTCCGACTGGATCTTGTCGGGAGTCGCACCGCCCAGGCTGCGGTGGTGGGTGGTGTGGTTGCCGATCTCGTACCCGTTGTCGATCAAGTACGCCAGTTTCTGCGCACCGAGGCCGGCCTGCCCGAATGTTTCGAGAGTCCGTTCCGATTTGGGAAGCACGAAGAATGTCGCCTTCGGTTTCCAACCGTCGTGCGTCTTGCAGAAATCCTCCAGAATGCCCAGCGCACACTCCGGGTCGATCTTGTAACTGTCGGAAGTTTCGATCAGGTTGAACTGCGACTGCCGGGCGTCGTCGAATGTCAACACCACCGGGGTCTTGCCGGCCGGGACATCCACCTTGTTGGCGGTGACATCACGCAGGTTGACCGGAACAAAGCCCTTGTCGTACAGCAGCTGCAGGTCCTTGCGGAACGACTCCGGGGTCCGGAACATCTTGTCGTTCTTCTTGCCCGCCACATCGTGGGACATGACCACGGGGATATTGCCCAGCTCGTCGACCCGCAGGCCTGCGTAGTCCACCGCGGGCGCCGCCGGCGCGGGGGGAGCCGACGGTGCGGCTGTTTTTTGAGGCTGCTTGGTACAACCGGCAACAACCGGCAACAACAAGCAAAGAGCGAGCGGAATTCGGTTGTGGACAGCCACGGCAGGTACTCCGGAAGGGGATAGGCAATTATACCGGCGTCGACCCCCGATGCCACGCAAATCCACCCCCCGAACCCTGGTTCTCAGTCCCACCCGCATCCGTATTTTCCGCGAGTGCGAAGCCCAGTACCGCCTCGAGTACATCGACCGACTCGGGAAGATTTTCCACCGCCCCCGCGCAGGGTTCTCGTTCGGCACCAGCCTGCACCGCACCCTCGAGAATTTCCACGCCGCCGGGGGCGCCGCCCACGTGACCGCCGAGGAACTGGACGAATCCCTGGTGCGGCTCTGGATTCCGGAAGGATATACGTCGCAGGCCGAGCGCGAGCAGTACTGGAACGAGGCCCGCCGGATTGTCGCCGACTACCACCGCGAGGCGGTCGAACGGGCGTCCGTGCCCGGCGCTCCCCCCGAACCCACCTTGCTCTACACCGAGAAATCCCTGCGTTTCCCGATCGCCGACGGCATCGCCCTCTCAGGACGCATCGACCGAGTGGACCAGCACCACGACGGATCCCTCGAGATCGTGGACTATAAATCGGGGCGGACCGAGGTTTCCGAGGACGATGTGCGGGGATCGCTGGCGCTCAACATTTACCAGCTTCTTTTGCACCGTCTCCACCCCGATGTCCGGATCAAGGCGACATTGGTGGCGCTGCGCACCGGAGCGCGGGCGAGTCACGAACTGACTCCGGACGAACGGGACGCGCTCGAGGCCGAGTGCCTTGACGTGGGGGAGAGGATCCTGGCCCGCGAATGGGATTCGGTGGTCCCCGAACCCTGCGACCATTGCCCGCGTTGCGATTTCCAGCCCTGGTGCCAGCGCTACTGGCGACGCTTCGGGGACGGCGGCTGAGTCGCGAGCGGAGGCGTCGACGCGAAACGGCACAGTCCCCGAGCCGGGCGAATGGGCTGCGATGGGCATCCTCGGCGCCGGCCTCGCCGGACTGGTGATCCGCAAGCGCCGCAAGGCCTGAGATCGC
>CAZYBA010000210.1:5030-6113 GCA_964646105.1 uncultured Armatimonadia bacterium | reverse complement strand
GATTGGGTTTCGTTGTTTTCGTCCATGTTGATCTCCCTAATCTTCGCGCAGGCACGGAGCGCAGCGCGGCTTCAGGAAATCACTAAAGGTTTAGGCTCGGTTCCGGAAACGGACGCTGGAAAAATCCGGAGTTGTGCTCACCCGGTCGAGAAGTGAGAGGCCCGGGCGGGCATGCCTTGGACGGTGGCGGGGGGAAATCCAGATTTGGTCCGGTTCCCTGGCCTCCGACTCGGGCCGGAATGCTGGACTGCGGTCCCGAGGCCTCGCCGAACCGGTCCGGAACGCACTACTGGCGGCGGGAACGTCCCGCGGTGCCGTGGCTGGGTAGGTCGGAGCTGCGTTCGGCAAACGCTCCGGGGCGGGCCGACCGACTGCGCGCTGCTTGGTCGCCGCCTTCGGGCTGGCTGAGTTTGGAGTCGTCGAGGTAATTCACCCGATGGCGCAGCCCCGACACAATCAATCGCTCGTGCGAACGCAAATCGTTCAGGTCCCTGCATCCCTGCTCGCGAGCCACCCGCGCCACCACATCGGCGAACGTACCCAGATTCCCGGTATTGACCTTACGGTCCACCAACGTTGCCATGCCCGCCTCGCTGCGGACGATGTCGGCGACTGTCCCTGAGATTCGAATACCGTCCTTGCCCGCAACATCGAAACGAGTCTGACCGGGCCAGTATCGGTCGAACGCCGTTCGAATCTGGGTGATCTGGAACGCCTCGCTGTGACGTCCCGCCCGCTGGAACACCGCCACCAGACGTTTGTCTTCCACGATCTTCGATACCGCGTCGGCGCCCGCCAATTCCGCACCGGTCGATGGATCCACCACCACCAGGGTGCTGTCCGGGAGAACGTCGACACCGTAATGATGGAAATCCGCCTCGAACGCATCCGGGAAATCGGACTTCTGCCGTTGCAAAACGGCACTCAGGCTGTGCTTGCCATCCTTGTGCGTGATGAACTGGATGAAACCCACCGAGACACAGCCGGTGTCGTAGGTCTGGACGGTGTCGAATCCACCCTCGGAACGGCTGACCGCGGCGAAGACGCGCCGCTGGGAGGCGGTGAAGCCGCCCTTTTCGAAGC
>CAZYBA010000210.1:0-5020 GCA_964646105.1 uncultured Armatimonadia bacterium | reverse complement strand
CGGCATGTCCACCAGTTTTGTTCCGTACGACACCACTCCCTGCGAGAAGCGGTAGTAGGCAAACCGCTCCCCGACCTTGACATTGTCGTTGAAAAGGTATTCGTCGTCGGGGTTGTCCAGGCGGACCCGGTGCCGCAACGGAACCACCGCTTGCGCGAATGTCGGGGGATTGCCGCATGCCTTGAGCAAGGTGGCGGGAATTGGTCCTGGGGACGGTGGCAACGGCGATGCAGGCGGTGCGGGGGGGGCTCCCGGCAGGGATGCATTGGCAAGTGCCGCCTCCCGCTCCGCACGTTGCCAGTCGCGGGCAAGACGTCCTGTCAGCCACCGTTCCCAACCCTCGGTCGGACCGGTGTCCTGCGCAATTGCCGCCTGGCTCGGGGGGAGCTTGCGCGCGCCCGAAATCGCCGCACCATACTTGAAATGCCAGATCGAACCGTCCACGGTCGCCCGTGCCGCCCACGGACCTGTCTTGCCGTCGGACGCGCGGGGTTCGCTGCGCAATCGCTCGGGATCGTCCCACCACTGCACCAACCGTGACCGCTCGGCATCGGTGAACATCGATTCCTGGCCTCGGCTCGGGGCCGGAGCGGGACGCAAGGGGCCGAAGACGACCGCCACCGCGGCGACGGCGCACAGGGGATGGGTGGGGAGACGCATGGGGTTTCTCCCTTGAACGTCGGCAAATTCGGTCGACAGATGCAGGTTTCGGTTCGAAAACTTGGCGGATATCACAAAAAACGGTCGGGTTTGTCGGAAGCGGCAGGGGTGTCCGTGGCTTTCGGGGAATGGTCGCTCGGGAGAAAGACCGGGATGGCCGAGACACGTTGGAATTCAGTGGACCGATTTTTGGAAACGGCGGTCGCGGACGGCACCGTGGCCGGCGCCGCTCTGATGGCCTCGTCCGGAGGGATTGTTCGGCACTCGATTTTCCGGGGAACCTACTGCGGCACGCGGGGTCGGTCGACGCGGCTCGGACCGCAAACCCTTCACCCGCTCTATTCGTTTTCGAAATTGGTCTCTGCGACCGTACTCGCCCGTCTCCACGACGAAGGCCGGCTCGACTGGGACACCCCGGTGGTACGCTGGTTCCCCGAGTTCGGGAAAGGTGGCAAGGAGCGCATCACGCTGCGCCATTTGCTCACGCATTCGGCGGGAATACCCACGGTACCGATCGGCAATGTCCGCAACGACGACGAATGGGCGGCGGCGTGGACCACACTCTGCACCGCGTCCGTGGACTGGGAACCCGGCTCCAAGACCGCCTACCACGCCCTGACCGGGCTCTTCGCCGCCGCAAATGTCGGGCGCAAGGTCTGCGACAACCAACCGTGGGAGCGGATTTGCCGGGAACGCCTGTTCGATCCGATCGGTGCGCGGACGTTGACGTTCGGGCTACCGGCAGACGCATTGCCGGTGGCGTGGACCCCACAGCCTCCGGACCCGCTGCCCAGCCGCCATGCCGATGTGCTGACCTATGCCGGCCATCCGGGTGCCGGGTGCTTCGGAACCCTGGCCGATGCGCTCAAGGTGCTGCAACTCCATGTCGACCAAGGGGTGCTGCCAGGAGGGCGTCGGTGGCTCTCACGGGCCAGCTGGGCCGCGTTGCACACCGCCCAGTACGCGCCGCAGATTCGCCGGGCCCGCACCGAAGGGCGCACGCCCGAGCACGAGAGCTGGGGGCTTGGTCCGCTCCTGCGGGGCGAAGGTTCCGCATCGGGAAGCCACCCCTGGTTTGGATTCGGCACCCAGCAGGCACCCGGGATTTTCGGACACGCCGGCATCGACACCGTGATCGGACTCGCCGACCCTGCGTCCGGCAAAGCACTCCTATTCGCCAGCACGTCGTCGCCGACCACCCCCGAGAAAACCGTCGCCCTGCGCGGCGGAGTGACCGACCGGGTGTTCGCCGCGCTCGACTCCTGATAAAATTTAATTCCGACCGAAATTAGACAGTATCCCCGGAGGACAGTTCCCATGGCTTTGGACGAAAGCAAGCTCGGCTTCGATACGCTCGCGGTGCATGCGGGCCAGGTCGCCGACCCGACCACCGGCTCCCGCGCGGTTCCGATTTACCAGACATCGTCGTTTGTGTTCCGTGACGCCCAGCATGCGGCAAACCTGTTCTCGCTGGCTGAGCTCGGAAACATCTACACCCGGTTGATGAACCCCACCAACGATGTCTTCGAAAAGCGGGTTGCGGCGCTCGAAGGCGGGGCCGCCGCGCTCGCCGCCGCGTCCGGACAGGCCGCCGAAACCCTTGCCATCCTCAACATCGCCGGCGCCGGCGACCACATTGTCTCGTCCACCAGCCTTTACGGCGGGACATGGAACTTGTTCCGCCACTCTCTGCCCAAGCTCGGCATCGAAACCACGTTTGTGGATCCCACCGACCCCGCCCGCTTCGAAGCAGCGATCCGCCCCAACACCAAGGCCATCTATGCGGAGACCATGGGCAACCCGCGCCTTGACACCCTCGACATCGCCGCGGTCGCCGACATCGCCCACGCCCACGGGCTTCCCTTGATCATTGACAACACCACCGCCTCGCCGGCCATTGTCAATCCGATCGCGCACGGCGCCGATGTCGTGGTCCACTCCGCCACCAAGTACATCGGCGGGCACGGCACCAGCATCGGTGGGATCATTGTCGACTCCGGAAAGTTCGATTGGTTTGGTTCCGGGCGCTTCCCCGGCTTCACCGAACCGGACGCTTCCTACCACGGCCTGGTGTTTGGGTCGTTGCCCGAACCCCTGCGCTCGATCGCCTATGTTCTGAAGATCCGCCTGCAGGGCATGCGCGACATGGGACCCGCGCTCTCGCCGTTCAACTCGTTCCTCTACCTCCAGGGCCTGGAAACCCTCCACCTGCGCATGGAACGGCATTCGTCGAACGCGCTCACGGTGGCGCGTTTCCTCGAATCCCACCCCAAGGTGAAGTCGGTCATCTACCCCGGCCTGCCCGGCCACGAGGCCCACGCCAAGGCGGTCCGCTACCACCGCAAGGACAGCCGCGGCGAAACCATGTTCGGCGGCTTGGTCGGATTCGAACTCAAGGGCGACGACAGTGCGGCGTCCGACGCCGGCCGCCAGTTGATCGACCGGGTCAACCTCTTCTCGCTGCTGGCCAATATCGGGGACGCCAAGAGCTTGATCATCCATCCGGCCAGTACGACCCACCAGCAGCTCTCCGCCGACGAGCAACGCGCCACCGGGGTCACCCCCGGCTTTGTCCGGCTTTCGATCGGCATCGAGGACCCGGCCGACATCATCGCCGACCTCGAGCAAGCCCTCGCGGGAGTCTGACATTCCATCCGACCGGAACAAAGGGGGGCGGCTGAACCCGCCCCCCGTTTTTTCGTCTCCCCACAGCATGGACCGGCGTTGTCTCCTTCGGTATGGGGCCCATTGGGCAGCTTCGATGGCCGGCTTCGCTGCGTGCGCGTCCGGGACCAACGCCGATCCCGACACGATGTTGTCGCCCGAATTGACTTCCGGAGAACAGCGGATCTCCTCCGGCAACCTTCCCGGCGGCGCATCGTGGGAACGTCGATCCCTGAAAGTGGGAAACACCGAACGGACATTTGTGGTGTGTTTTCCCGAGCAATGGCAGGGCGCACCGTTGCTTCTCGGTTTCCACGGCCACGGGGGCACCGGCCTCGGTGCAGCGATGCGCTGGCGGCTGGCCAGCCATTTTCCCGATGCGGTCCTGATTTTCCTGGACGGCCTGCGCACGCGAACGCTTCGGGATCCCGCGGGGGAACGTTCCGGATGGGCCGTCGCCCCCCGGGCCAACCGCGACCTCGATTTCACCGACGGATTGCTCGATCTGGCCCGCAGCCGATGGGGTGTCGACACCGACCGCATCGTCGCGACGGGGCACTCCAACGGCGCCGGCTTCACCTACCTGCTCTACGGGGTGCGTCCGTATGTCTTTGCGGCGTTCGCCCCCGTCGCCGGCGCCGGTGCCCGTTTGGCCGCCTCAGGACAACCCGCACCCCTGATCGCGGTCTCGGGAAGGCGCGACCCCATCGTCGATTTTTCCAGTCAGGAACTGGCGGTGGAGGCGGTGCGCAAGGTGAACGGCGACAGTGCCCCGGTCGAGTGGCTGATCCACGAGGGCGGTCACGAATGGCCGGTGCATCTCTCGCCCCGCATTGCCGCGTTCCTGAGCGCGCATCGTCGCCTGAAGGATGTCGTTGCGCCGATCCGGTGAACGGGAAACCGCCGCGAATTGGTTCCCGGTTGTCTATAATGCGTCGTGGCTCCGGTGGTTGTGTGCGGACTCGGACGATTCGGCCTTCAAGTGGTCGAGGAACTGGTGTCTGCGGGAATTCACGTGGTGGTGATTTCGGACAGCCGCACCAGTGACGACCGTAGGGAGCGGGTTGTTGAACTGGGAGCGCAAATCGTGGACGGAGACTTTCGTCACCCCAAGGTACGCGAAGCCGCGGGAGTGGCGAAATGCGCGGGTGTCGTCCTGACTGGCTCCAGTGATGTCGACAACCTCGAAACCGCTTTGGAAATCCGTGGGGAGGCCCCCGCGGTTCGCGTCGTGATGCGCCATTCCCAGCCCCGACTCGCCCGCCGCCTTCAGACCGATTTTGGAATCTCCGCGGTCTTGGCGCCGGCGGTGCTGGCTGCGGATGCATTCGTGGACGCCGCATTGTCCGCCCCGGTGGCGCCGGGCCCCCTAACGCCACGCGCCGGTCGCCTGGAAGTACCCCGGCGTCCCCTGCGTCCCGAAATTGCCATCGTCCCCATCCTGTTGGGAGCCCTGTTCTTCGTCGGGATCGCCCTGTTCCAGCGTTACCTGGGGCTCAGTTGGCTGGATGCGTCCTACTTCGCGAGCGCCATTGTCACCACCGTCGGATTCGGTGACATCAACCTGTATTCCGCTCCACCGGCGGTCAAGATCTTCGGAATGGGCATGATGTTCGGCGGGATTGTCCTGATTGCCATGCTGTCGTCGCTGCTCACCCACTATGTGGTCAGCGGTGGTGCGGATCGACGTCGCAAC
>CAZYBA010000209.1:5216-6115 GCA_964646105.1 uncultured Armatimonadia bacterium | reverse complement strand
CGATCGAACCCTTGCCTGCGTGTCCGGAGCCATCGATGCCGGTCCCGTGGGAATCGTGGCATATCGCGCCGTCGTTGGTTCCTTTGTTGCTCAAGCGGCTTGCCGACGGAGTTCGTTGCCCGGAGGCCACTCCCCCGCCGGACGCCCGGGTTGTGGATGCGTTTTACGATCCCGATCGTGAGGCATTCGCAATGGTGGTGGAGAGCGCATTGTTCGCGTTCGCACGCCCGCACCGTGTGGGTCAGGTACGGCATCTGACCCTGCCGCAGCGCACGGTGGAACTTCCCGAATGAGGCGCGACCGGGGGCGCGTCGCGACAGGCGCCAACCCGGTGGCGGACCTGATGTGGATTGTTTCCGGTTGCGCGTGTGTGGCGTTGGGATTCCGCCTGTTCCTTAACGGCAACCAGCTCGCGACGGGCGGGGTGGTCGGCTTGTCGACCATTGGCGAATCCTGGACCGGGATTGCGGCCCCTTGGATCCAGTGGGCGGTAAATATTCCATTGCTTGTCGCGGGATTCCGGGTGCTTGGTCTGGCGGGGGGGTTCCGTGGGGTGCTGGGTTCCCTGCTGCTCCCGTTGTTCGTCTTGTTGTTCGCCCCGTTCAAACCGTTGACCGACAATCTCCTGCTGGCGTCGGTGTTTGGCGGAGCGCTGTACGGGATGGGAATCGGCTTCATCTTCTGGGGCGGTGGTTCCGTCGGGGGATTCACGTTGCTGGCCCAGATCGCGGCCCGTTACCTGCCGCTCAAGCGTGGTGTGGTGATGCTGTGGATGGACGCCGTAGTGTTGATGTTGGCGGCGTGGGAGTTCGGCACAGAGCGCGCGCTCTGGGGTGCCCTTGGTTCCTGGGCAACGCGTCAGGTGGTGGACGCGGTGCTGGCTGGTTTCACCGACGCGC
>CAZYBA010000209.1:4794-5206 GCA_964646105.1 uncultured Armatimonadia bacterium | reverse complement strand
GTGACCGACAAGGACGAGGCGGTGCGGGAATTGGTGTTGCGCGAACTGGACCGTGGCGCGACATTGGTCCCGGCGGAAGGCGCCTACACGGGCAACCGTCGCCGTCTTATAGTCACCATTGTTTCTCCCGGTGAGCTGGTGCGCCTGCGGGAACGGATCCGGACCATCGACCCGGACGCGTTCGTTTTCTTCACGCAGGCCGGGGAAGTGCTGGGAAAGGGTTTCCACAGCCTTCGCTGAGGCCGGGCCGTGCCGGAAAACGCGCGGTGACGCCCCGGATTCCAGCAGGCTCGATCCGAGAGACCGGCCCCTCGTCAATCCAGCGCTTCACCAAGCCGCCCACGAGGGTCCGACCGCTGGACCGGTTGGGCGAGCCGTCCGGATCCCACGGGACCGGATCGACCAGAAAAAC
>CAZYBA010000209.1:0-4784 GCA_964646105.1 uncultured Armatimonadia bacterium | reverse complement strand
GCCGGGGCGATAGCGGCGCGGACCCGATACTCGGGAGGGCGGGTAGTGGAACGACGTCTCAGTACTTGGCAACGGCCGGGTCGACATCGTCCGACCAGGCAAGGATGCCGCCCCTGAGGTTCGCCAATCGGGTGAACCCGCGTGCCTGCAGGAACAGGAGGGCGTCCGCGGAACGTCGCCCGCTGCGGCACATCAGGACAATGTCCGCGTCCGGATCGAAATCGTCGACTCGGGACGGCAGGGTGCCCAGGGGTACGGCGACGGCGCCGGGAATTGCGGCGATCGCGAGTTCGTGGGGTTCGCGGACATCGATCAAGAGGAAATTGTCACCGCGCGCAATCCTCTCCTGGAGTTCCTTCGGAGTAATTTCCACCATGGTGCTAGGTTCCTGTCTTTCGATCGTCTCGAATATTGGGGCCTGTGTGCGCCGTCCGCAGGCCATGCAGTGTGGGTTGCGGGGCAACCCGACCGTCTGAAAGCGCATGGCGAGGACATCCACGAGCAGCAACCGGCCGGCGAGCGACTCACCAATTCCGACCAGCCACTTTATCGTCTCGGCGGCTTGGAGGCATCCAACCACGCCGGGCAATACACCGAGAACCCCTGCTTCATCGCAGGAGGCCACGGTGCCGGGGGCGGGAGGGAACGGGTGCAGGCATCGGTAGCAAGGACCACCCGGCGCAAAGAGTGCGACTTCCCCTTGAAAACGATGGACTGCACCGTGGACATGCGGGCGGCCAAGGGCGACAGAGCGGTCGTTGACCAGATACCGGGTCGGAAAATTGTCGGCGGCGTTGATCACAATGTCGGTGTCGGAAACAAACCGGTCGGCGTTGTCGGCATCGAACCGTACCCTCCGGGGGTCGATGGTCACCGAGGGATTCAGTGCGATCAGCCGTTCGCGGGCCGATTCCACCTTGGGTTGTCCGAGGCGGTATGAATCGTGGAGCACCTGCCTCTGCAGGTTTTCCAGCGCGACGTTGTCGTCATCGACAATGGTGATGTGCCCCACTCCGGCAGCGGCAAGGTACAGGAGAACCGGAGAGCCGAGCCCGCCTGCTCCGACGACCAGCACCCGGGATTGTGCGAGACGTTGTTGACCCGCCGCTCCGATTTCGGGCAGCTGCAGATGCCTTGCGTATCGCAACGCGGCATCGTCGGGGCGCCCGGGATCGGGAACGGGGCCAGGCGCGCCGGAATGGGTCGTGCGCCCTCGGCAAACGTCGTCCATGGGTTCATGGTACCGGCTGAGCTGTGGTTGACACCTTGGTCGACGTTGCGCAGGCGGGAGCCGCCGCGGATTGCGCGGCGCTGGGCCGGCAGGACCGATGTCGGTGTACCGGCATTTCCGTTCCGGGTGGTTTCCGAAGTCCGGAGTCGGGGAATGATGGGGGCGGTACGGGAGGCGCGAGGGTGCATGATATCCTTCAGCCCGGAGGGAAACGTCGTGGTTGAGGTCAAGGGTTGGCGCAACGGTCTGCTGTTCCTCATACCCGAGGACGGCGGCTGGAGCGACGTTTTGAGACAGGTTGCAGAGCGTCTCGACGAAGGTCGGGGACGTTCTTTTTGGAAGGGCGCCCAGGCGACCATCGACTTTGCGGGACGTTCGGTCGGCGAAGTGGAGCTCGCCGAATTTGTGGAGCATCTGAAGCGCGAGTACGCGATCATCACGCTCGGCGTGGTGGCCTCGGACGCGGGGACGCGGTCGGCGGCGCAGAAGTTGGTCCTTACGGCCTACGAGACACTGCCCACGGTGCAGATGCCGGCACAGCGGGAAGAGCCGGCTGCGCCGTCGCTACCGCCCGGTGCGGTGTCGGCCCTGTACATCCCCATGACGGTTCGTTCGGGGCAGCGCATTGTCCACGACGGCGCGGTGATTGTCGCTGGGGACGTCAATGCGGGTGCGGAAGTTTTTGCGGGATCGGACATTCTCGTACTGGGAGCGTTGCGTGGTCTGGCCCATGCAGGTTACCTGGGCAACGAGGCGTCGCGGATTTTTGCCTTGAACCTGCGGCCCCCGCAGCTGCGCATTGCCACACGGATCGCCCGTTCGCCCGAGGAATCGGGCAAGGGATCCCCCGCCCGCGGTCCGGAGATGGCGCGTGTGGAAGAAGGTGAGATTGGAGTGGTGCCGTGGCGGGTATTGTGAAATCGAACGGCAAAAAATCTCTGTCTTTGTTAAAATTGCGGCGAACATTGGGTACGGATCGAAACTATGTCTGATACACGGGTTATTGTCATCACTTCGGGCAAAGGCGGGGTCGGAAAAACGACCACCACCGCGAACATCGGCATGGCACTGGCCGCGCTCGGCCAGAAAGTCGCACTGGTGGACGCCGACATAGGCCTGCGCAACCTCGACTTGGCACTGGGCTTGGAGAATCGGATTGTCTACACGATTCTCGACGTGGTTCAGAAGCGGGTGGAAGTCCGCAAGGCGTTGATCAAGGACAAGCGCAACCCGAATCTGGTCTTCCTTCCTGCCGAGCAGGTCGCGGACAAGAGCGCTGTCTCTCCGGAGCAGATGATTGAAGTCTTGGATGAAATCAAGGCGGAAGGCTACGACATCATTCTCGTGGACTGCCCGGCGGGTATCGAACAGGGCTTCAAGAACGCGGTTGCGGGTGCCGGCGAGGCGATAGTTGTCACCAATCCCGAGGTTTCGTCGGTGCGTGACGCCGACCGGATTGTCGGTCTGCTCGAAAACCAAGGCCTCGAGAAGAAGTATCTGATCGTCAATCGCCTGCGTCCCAAAATGGTCAAGGATCAGGAAATGCTCTCGGTCGAGGATGTTCAGGACATCCTGGGCCAGTCGGTCGTGCTCAAGGGAGTAGTCCCGGACGACGAGACCATCATTACGTCCACCAACCGTGGCGAGCCGGCGTCGCTGAGCGAGACATCGCTCGCTGGTCAGGCCTACCGCAATATCGCGCGCCGGCTGCTCGGAGAGGAAGTTCCTTTCCTCGACCTGAGCGCGGACAAGGGCGGTTTCCTGCAACGATTCAAGAAGTTGTTTGGAGGATAATCCGGTGCCAATTTCGTTTTTGGAACGCCTGCTGGGCAAGAACGACAAATCGAAATCGGTGGCGAAGGACCGTTTGCAACTGGTCCTGATGCACGATCGGGCCGACATTCCCGCCCCCACGCTCGAGAAGATGCGTGCCGAGGTGATCGAAGTCATCCGCAAATATGTCGACATCGACGAGGAAGCGCTTACCGTTGCGCTTGAGCGCGAGGACAACCAAGTGGCTTTGGTGGCGAACATACCGGTTCGTCGGGTCCGCAAGGGCGACGGCTAGGCGATCGTTCCCCTGATCCAAACCCCTCCCCTACCGCAGCGGGAGGGGTTTTTCTTTTGCCGACGGTTCTCCGCGCTTTCGGCACGTCGGGACGGGGAGTTTCTCGAATCCAAGGCGCGCGGGGCAGCCATGCCTTGTCCGCTCACCCGTTGCCGAACAACAGACTTAGCGCGGCGCGTCGTCCCGGTTGACGACCCGCACGCACCGTCCCTCCACGCGCAATCGTCCCGCCGCCATCAATCCCACCGCTTCCACCAGCGTGGGATGTTCGACCGCCAAGACCCGGGCCGCCAGTGATTCCGGCGTATCGTCGTCGTGAACCGGAACACACCGTTGAAGAACAACCGGGCCGGTATCGTAGTCGTTGTCCACCAAATGGGCGGTACAACCGCTGACCTTGGCACCGTACTCCAGAACGGCGGCATGGACATGGTGCCCATACATGCCCTTCCCGCCAAACGCCGGGAGCAGTGCCGGGTGGATGTTGACGATCTTGTGTTTCCATCCGTCGACTACCGCATCGGGGAGTCGACGCAGGTAGCCGGCGAGGACAATCCCACCAACGGCGTGTTCCTGCAGCACAGAGACCAGTTCCTGTGCGTACTCATCGTCGGGGCGTCCCTTCGCGCGAACGACACGGGTCACCAGGCCGGCGTCGCGAGCCCGCGCGAGTGCCGGCGCAGTCTCGTCGGTTCCCACCACGACCGCGATGGCCGCTGGAATCTCACCTGCTTGGATTCCGGCGTGTACCGCCATCATGTTCGAACCGCGCCCTTTCGCCCCCACAAACACCGCCAATTTCACGTTCCGTCGTTTCCTTCCGTACCTGCCGTGGCGGGATCTGTAGTGATTACCTTCCGGATCGGGCTTTCCATCGACCGCATGAAATCCTGTTGCGCCACCAACGCGTCTTCGTCGGTGGTCACCCGCGGGCTGGACAACCGAATGAATGTCCAACCGTTCTTGTTGGGCATGATCCGTTCGAGCGCCATCCAAACCTGTTGGCGCAGAAAATTCGATTCAGACCGGTTTCCCGAAACGAAGAAATAGGAGACGGTCGTCATGGGTACCCCGGTGCCACCGTCGGATCGAAGGACATGGGTACCATCGAACAGCCAGCTCACGGCAGGATCGTTACGCCCGGCCCATGGGAGCGCGGTTGTGGATTGTCGGACCCCGATGTATCCGCCGGCTGGAAAGCACTGGTCCGGGCGGTGCGCGAACTCGCGTCGCCCGTAACGGCGGTAGACCACCAATAGGTCGACAACCTGGCCGTCGTCGCGGGTGTAGCGCCGATTGACATGCGAATCGGCCGCGATCTGGCGCAACGTGGCGTCGTCGGCGGGAACATCCGCCAGGGCGGTCCATCGGCCCGCCGAGCGTGGGATTTGCTGTACATCGGCGGGGGGTGCCTGCACCGGCGGCCGTGCCCCGAGCCACAAACCGAGCACCCCTGCCCCCATCGTGGCGAGTGCCACTGCGAAG
>CAZYBA010000208.1:0-6118 GCA_964646105.1 uncultured Armatimonadia bacterium | reverse complement strand
TTCCCGGAATGGCGACGGATGCGTTGCTGGCGGATCGCTCCCAAGTGTTCGACCACCTGCACAACGATTTCCAGGCACCGGTCGCCAGTGCGTTTCCCGATGTCGGTCAGGCGTTGTCGCTGCTTCGCGAGGCAGGGGCCTGTGTCACCGTCCTGTGCGGGTCCGGATCGGCAGTTTTCGGCGGCGCCGACGACCGTCCCCATGCCGTGGAAATGGTGCGCAAACTCGCACCGGTGTTTCCTTTTGTCAAGATCGTGGAGACCATGCCGTGACCACCGCCGCTCTCGTCCTCGCCGGAGGAACCATACGCCCGGATCGCCGAAACCAATGGCAAGGCCTCCTGGATGCAGAGGTCTGGAATCCCGCGCTGGCCCGCCTCGGGAGTTCGACGTTGCTGGAGCAGGTGGCGCAGGTCCTGAACGACAGTGTCGACGGCCGGGTACTGGTCGCAGGCGATGTCCCGTTGCCCGACCACTGCGTTCCCGTGGACGGCGGAGAAACCATGGTGGACACGCTTCTGAACGGCATCGCCGCATTGAATCCGTCCGAGACCCGGCTTCTCGTCGCGACCGCCGACATTCCGTTTGTCACCCCCGATTCAGTGCGACATTTTTTGGACAACGCTCCGGATGCGGACTTTGTCTACAGTATTGTTCCTGCGGAGTTGTGCGCCGAGGCCCTTCCCGGAATGGCCCGCACCACCTTGCGAACTGCCGAGGGAGTCTTCACGGGAGGAAACATCGTCTTGGTCAACCCGGATTTCGTCCGCTCGAATGCCGACCGGATCCGCGACGCCTATGCACGCCGCAAGGACGTGGTTGCGCTGGCCCGAATGCTCGGTCCCGGGATTGTGCTGCGTCTGATCGCATCCCGACTGGTTCCTGCCGCACTTCCGATTCGTGCACTCGAGGCCGCTGTGGGGCGTCTTGTCTCCGGCGCCGATGTCCGGGCGTTTCCAGCCACCCATTTCGGCATTGGTTCCGATATCGACCGCCCCGACGACTTGCGTCTGGCGCGAAAACTGATGCTTGAGCGAGGAATGCTTCCATGAAGATCGGTCGACCGATCGTGCTGTCCGGTCCCTCGGGGGTCGGCAAGGACACTGTCCTCGAGCATCTCGGGAGGATCGACTCCGGTTTTGCCGTCTGTGTCACCGCAACCACACGGGCCATGCGGGACGGCGAGTCGGAGGGCCGCCCCTACTTTTTCCTGAGCGTGACACAGTTCGAGGATGGGATTGCGACCGGTGCGTTTCTCGAACACGCTCGGGTGAACGGGGGAAACTATTACGGCACTCCGAAAGCCTGGGTCCAGCAGCAAGTCGAGGCCGGCGTCGATGTCATCTTGAAAATCGATGTCCAAGGGGGCGCATCGGTGCGGGAATTGATGCCGGACGCTGTGCTTGTTTTCCTGGCCCCGCCTTCCCTCGACGAATTGGAGAGACGGTTGCGCTCACGTGGTACGGAAACGGAAGAGCAAGTGGCGGTGCGCCTCGCCGACGCCCGTTTGGAGATTGCGGCGTCGGCGCATTACGACTACCGGGTGGTCAACGACACGGTTGAATCCGCGGCAGACCAACTGCGATGCATACTCGTGGCAGAGAGGTGCCGAATCCGATGAACGTTCCCGTCCTGATAGCCACCGGTCCGTCCGGCAAAATCGCACTCGAGACCGCATGGCCTGTGTTGCGCGACTGTCCCTCCGATCCGTTGGCATCGCTTGAAGCGGGATTGCGCGCTGCCGAAGCCGATCCGTCGCTGCACGACATCGGCTACGGCGGAATGCCCGACGCGGACGGTTGGCTCTCGCTTGACGCAGCCATCATGGACGGTCCGACGCAGCGTGCGGGTGCGGTCGCCGCACTCAAAGGCTGTAAACACCCCATCTCGGTCGCCCGACAAGTGATGCAGCACACCCCACACGTCCTTCTCGTGGGTGAAGGTGCCCGCGCATTCGCAACGAGACAGGGCTTTGCGGACGAAGGACCGTTGTTGACCGAGGACGCCGCCCGCAAGTATGCCGCGTTTCGGGCAGGCGAGTTAGTTCCGGAGCGAACCGGCGACGGTGGTGACACGGTCGGCATTGCCGCCTTGGGTGCGGGAGCGCATCTCGCGGTCGCCACGTCGACCTCGGGGCTGGCATTCAAGATTCCAGGGCGTACCGGCGACTCCCCCGTGGTCGGTGGTGGACTGTATGTCGAAAACGACGCCGGAGCGGCCTGCTGCCTCGGAGTCGGGGAGCAGATGATCCAAGTGGCGATGGCCCATCGGGTGGTCGCGGCGATTTCGGGCGGGGCGACACCGCAGGAAGCGGTCGATCGCGGCATCTCCGACCTTGCCCGTCTGAGACCATCGTCCCGGGAAGTCCCCTGCCTGGTGATCGCCCTCGACAAGTACGGACGCCACGGAGGGGCAGCCACGCGTCACCACGACGACTTCCATTACTATGTGGCCGACACCGCCGGTATTCGCCGTATCGAGCCGACTCGACTCTCGTGACCATTGCCCCGCGTCTCGAATGGGCACGGGTGATCGTTTTCGTCGACGCACCCGACTTGCGGCAACCGTACACGTACGCGGTGCCGGAATCGCTTGATCGCGAGACTCCGTTGGCAACCGGGGACCGTGTTGTGGTGCCCTTCGGAAATCGTCCCGTTCTCGGGATTGTGGTGGAGCGAATCGCCCAAGGTGCGGACGATATCCCGAGTGAACGGGTCAAGCAGGTCGTTGGCCGGGTCCGTGGACCCGAGTCAAAAGTCCCTCGAATTCTGGTCGACCTCGCTCATTACTTGGCACAGACATGCCTTTGCAGCCTGACGTCGGCCTTGCGCACCGTCCTTCCGGAAACCCACGAAAGCCGCCTGGAACGGCATTGGATACGGCAATCGCGGGGCCAAGAGTCGAAGGGCGAGCGTGACGACCCCTCTGCCGAGTTGCTCGCGTGGATCGAATCGGCCGGTCCGGCCGGAGTTACGGATGCCCGGATGGCGAAGTGCGGCCTGCCCGATTGGGAACGCCAGCGGGACCGTCTGCGCCGTCGCGGGGAAATCGGCGTCGAATGGCAGCTGATGTCCCCCAAGGTGAAGGCTCGGCGCGTTCGCAGGGCGTTACTCACACTGGATTGGGAACGCGCACAGACCGAGGCGGAACGTCGCCGCGGGAAGACGCCCGCACAGGCGCGTATCCTCGATACCCTGAGCGCCTTGGGAGGCGGATCGATACCCGTTGCCGATCTACTCCGCACCTCCGGAACCACGGCTTCTTCCCTCGATCGCCTGGTCGACGACGGTTGTGTTCGGGTAGATACGGTCGAGGAAAGGCGGCGACCATACGGTTCCGCGCTCGCTCCGACTCCGATCCCCGAATTGATGTCCGAACAGGCTGATGCGGTTCAGCGTATCGGGGAGACGCTGGATTCGGCCCAGCATCGGATTCACATGCTGCACGGAGTCACCGGGTCCGGGAAAACCGAAGTCTATCTCCGCTCGATCGCACACGTACGGCGCAAAGGCCGCAAGACGTTGGTGCTGGTTCCCGAAATCGCGTTGACCGCGCAGGTGGTCGACCAATTCCGATCCCGCATTGGAGACCGTGTCGCGGTGCTGCATTCCGGCCTGTCCGAGGGAGAGCGGCGTGACGAATGGGAGCGAATCGGGGCGGGTGACGCGGATGTGGTGGTCGGAGCGCGTTCGGCCGTTTTCGCCCCTCTCTCGAACATCGGTCTGATCATTGTCGACGAGGAACACGAATCGTCTTACAAACAGGACTCTCCAGCGCCGCGCTACCACGCCCGTGACGTCGCGATCGAACGCGGTCGACGCGACGGTGCCGCGGTGGTGCTTGGTTCGGCGACTCCGTCGGTCGAGAGTTATCATTTCGCCCGCCAAGGTACCTACGACCTGATCCGAATGGAACAACGTGCAATGGCGCGTCCACTTCCGACTGTCGAAGTGGTCGACCTGCGGCGAGTTTGGAAGGAGCAAGGTCCTTGCCTATTCAGCCCGGAATTGGTGCAAGGTATCGATGAAGTCCTCGCCCACGGCAACCAGGCGATTCTCTTTCTGAACCGTCGCGGGTTCGCCATGTTCCTACTGTGCCGCGATTGCGGGTTTTCGACCCGGTGTCCGCACTGCGAAGTGTCGCTGACATTCCACAAGATCGGGACAAGACTGGAATGCCATCACTGCGGGTACGGGGCACCTGCGCCGGATGTCTGTCCGTCCTGCGGCGGCGAGCGGATACGGCCGTTCGGCATTGGAACCGAACGGGTTGAGGAGGAGTTGGCTCAGAGATTTCCTTCCGCACGCCTGCTGCGCATGGACCGCGACACCACCAGTCGCAAGGACGCACATCTGGGAATGGTCCGGGCATTCCGAAATCGTGAGGCGGACATATTGATCGGCACCCAGATGGTTGCCAAGGGACTCGATTTCCCATCGGTTTCCCTAGTGGGAGTGGTCTCCGCCGACACCGCACTCAACATCCCGGACTTCCGTGCATCGGAGCGGGCATTTCAGTTGCTCACCCAGGTGGCGGGGCGCGCAGGACGCGGTGAAGTTCCGGGCAAGGTGATCGTCCAGACGTTCAACCCGGAACACGAATCCGTTGTCGCCGCGGCCAGCCAGGACTACGTTGCGTTCTTCGACCGGGAAATCGTCTTCCGCGAGGAACTCTCCTATCCTCCGTTTCGAAATCTGGCGAATGTGGTGGCCACCGACGACGACCCCGGGGCAGCGGATCTGCGGCTGCGCAAGTTGGCCGATGCCCTGGGACAAGACCCCACATGGGATCTGCTCGGCCCCGCGGCTTGCCCACTGTCGCGTCTGCGCAACAAGCATCGTCATCATTTGCTGGTGAAATGCGCCGACCCCGCCGCCATGGGTCTCAGGTTGTCCAGCGCACTCGGTACCCTAAACGCCTCCGATCGCGTTGGCCTGACAGTGGATATCGATCCGATGAGCCTCCTTTAGGAAGCGCCGATATCCGGCATCACGCCTGCGGAGCCACGATGCTTGGCCACCACGGCGATTTCCCGACAATTCCTCCGGAGGCAAGCCAGACCGATTGCGTACTGGTCAAAGAGCACCCTGTTCGACTGCCCTAGCGAACGCGGCCCGGAACATCTCGGGCCAACGTCGCGGACGACCCGAATCCGGATCGATGCAGACTCCCTTGGTGGTCGCCACGGCGACATCAACCAGATCGGCCTCGCGACAAAGTCGGTAATTCCACACAATGCTTGCCGGGCCGAGATCGGTCAGTGTTCCGTGCACCAGGACGGTGTCGGAACTGCGCAAAGGGACCTTGAAATCAATCTCCGCACGTGCGATTACGATCTGGATTCCGGAGGCCGCGATGGAGTCGAATGGCATGTGCATTTCGAGCAGCCAATGGGATCGGGCCGTTTCCAAATAATGGAGATAGACGGCATTATTGACATGCCCGAACGAGTCGAGTTCGTAGCTGCGAACGGGGATTCGGCAGGGAGACATGGTTCCTCGGAAACACCAACGCCCCGCACTCTCGCGCGGGGCGTTGGGGACAGGTCACGTCAACCCTGGTAGTGGTCGGCGTTGAGCTGAATGAAGTTCTGCCACTTTTCCGGAACTTCGTCTTCCATGAAGATGGCGTCCACCGGACACTCCGGCTCGCACAACCCGCAGTCGATGCACTCGCTCGGGTTGATGTAGAGCTGGTTGTCGTCGTCGCCGCCATGGATGCAGTCGACGGGGCAGACGGCGACACAGGATTTGTCCTTGACGCCGACGCAGGGTTCGGTGATCACGAAAGCCATCAAAATCTCCTGTTACCACCGGGTTTGACCGGCAGATCGTCGCCCGAGAGCGGGCGGTCTAGACACGGGAGGCGTCCGGGAAGATTATAACGGCCCCGGGGAATCGTCCGCAATGCGCGCATGGTCGACGACTGGAGAAACGCACCGGACATCAGCGTTCGAGACGGTATCCGCAGCGTGACGGATCCTCCAATGTTTGCCAGCACTCCCAGCGGATGCGATAGCCCTTGTCGGCACAGTAGTACAGGTTAGAGACGAGAGCCGATCCACAGCAGGGACAGGTGCCGCGCACCCACATGGGATCGGGTGCATCCCCAACCACCCC
>CAZYBA010000207.1:0-6121 GCA_964646105.1 uncultured Armatimonadia bacterium | reverse complement strand
CCCGCCCGGTCACGGGAAAACGGAACTGTTCAACGGTCTCCGCAACACCACGAGACGCCGTCGCTGCCCTTCTCGAACGTTCCCGCATGCGGCAGGCCGCCAAAGGACGCAGGGAAGCGGGGCACGGAAAGCCAAATGATCCCCAACCTTTCGACTTCACGGAGCACACCATGATGCATCGCCGCAACCGTCTCTTCCCGTCCCCCGCGGACATCCCCGCCGAATACGCCCAAGGCGGCTTCTTTGTCGGCTGCCAAGCGTGGACCTGGAACCAATTCACCGCCCTCGAAGCGGTCGAAAAGACCGCCCAAGCCGGCGGCAAGGTCATTGAATTCTTCCCCGGCCAGAAGGTCGGAGGCGATTTCGGGAACGCCGGACTCGACCAGAACAGCCCGCCCGAGGTGATCTCGGCGGTCAAGGCACAATTGCGCAAGCACGGAGTCCGCGCCGTCAACTTCGGCGTGGTCGGGATGCCCAAGGATGCCGCGGGGGCGCGCAAGCTCTTCGAATTCGCCCGCACCATGGGCATGCGCGCCATCACCACCGAATCCACCGAGGCCCTCGACACCGCCGAGCCGCTGGTCAAGGAATTCGATATCTGTGTCGCCATCCACAACCATCCCAAGCAGCCGAACAACCCCAACTACAAGGTCTGGGACCCGAACTATGTCCTGTCGCAGGTACGCAATCGCGACCGCCGAATCGGCGCCTGCGCCGACACCGGACACTGGGTGCGCTCGGGTCTCAAGCCGGTCGATTGCATCCGCATCCTCAAGGGACGTGTGATCAGTTCGCACCTCAAGGACCTGAACAAAGTGGCGCCCGAGGCACACGATGTGCCCTACGGCACCGGGGTCAGCGACATTCCCGGGATTCTCGAGGAATTCAAGAAGCAGGGCTTCGACGGCAATATCTCGGTCGAGTACGAGCACATGATGGACCGCTCGATGCCGATGGTCGCCCAGTGTGTCGGCTATGTCCGCGCCTACGGCCAAGCCAAGGGCTGGTAACGGTTCCCCAATGCCCGTGGCCGACCCCGCCTCCTGGGCGGCGGACCTCCTCTCGATCTGCGCGACCCCCTGGCCGCGCAACCGAATGGTCCACATCGTCTGCCACGGGCATTCCGTCCCCGCCGGATACTTCAAAACCCCGGTGGTCGACACATTCCACGCCTACCCGCACCTGCTGCACGCCGGCATCAAGGAACGCTATCCGTTTGCGATCGTGAACGTCACCGTCACCGCGATCGGGGGCGAGGATTCCGTCTCCGGCGCCGCCCGCTTCGAACGGGATGTCCTCGCGCTGCGCCCCGACATTGTCACCATCGACTACGGACTGAACGACCGCCGGCCGGGGCTGGACAAGGCGAAAGCCGCCTGGGAATCCATGATCCGCACCGCCAAGCAGCGCGGGACCAAGGTGTTGCTGCTCACCCCCACCGACGACCTCTCGGTCCGGATTGACGACAACTCGGATCCGCTGCTGCGCCATGCCGCCCAGATCCGTTCCCTCGCCGAAATCCACGGCACCGCGCTTGTCGACAGCCTCGCCCTTTGGCAAAACCTGCACCGCTCGGGCGGCAAACGGGAAAACTGGATGAGCCAAGGCAACCATCCCAATGCCGACGGCCACCGCAGGGTCGCCGAAGAACTGCTGCGCTGGTTCCCCGCCGGTGCCAAGCCCATCTGAACCGTTCAACTCCACGCGAACGTCGGTGTGCCGACACTCGCCGCTACGTCCATGAAACCACTCCCCCTCGCGTTGCCCAATCCCGCCAGCAGTTACCCGACGTCCCCGGCGGAGCGCAATCGGTGGATCCAAGAGCGCCGTGGCCCGCGACGTTCCCACAATCCGTTCCAGGCCTATGCGCGCCTCTCCGAGACCGAGCCCGGCCCCGACGGCACGCCGTGGACCATTTCCACCCTGTTCCTGACCAACCGCGAATGTCCGTTCCGCTGCCTGATGTGCGACCTGTGGCAGGACACGTTGGAAACTTCGGTCCCGACCGGGGCGATTCCCCGGCAGATCGACGACGCCTTGGCGACGTTGCCGCCGGCGCGGGCGATCAAGTTGTACAACGCTGGTTCATTTTTCGACCCGGGGGCCATTCCCGAAGCGGATTATCCAGACGTGGCACAACGGGTTCGCCATTTTGAACGGGTCATTGTCGAGAGCCACACCGCGTTCCTCGGCGAACGGACACTGCGTCTGCGCGACCTCATCCGCCCTGCCTCCTTGGAAGTGGCCATCGGCCTCGAGACAGTCCACCCGGAAGTGCTCGACCGCATCAACAAACGGATGACTCTCATCCACTTCCAGTCCGCCGCGACATTCCTGCGCGGCAACGGCATCGACCTGCGTGTATTCATCTTGCTGCGTCCGCCGTTCCTGAGCGAGGACGAAGGTCTCGAGTGGGCCTGCCGGTCGCTGGATTTTGCGTTCGATGCCGGCGCGACCCTGTGCTCGATCATTCCCGTGCGGGCCGGGAACGGGGCGATGGACGCATTGCAACGTGCCGGAGACTTCACTCCCCCGCGGTTGGAATCGCTCGAAACCGCACTCCGTTACGGGCTGTCGCTGGGCAAGGGACGGGTTCTCGGCGACCTTTGGGACATCGATCCGGCATTGGCCGAACCCGGCGACGACGCACGGCGCGCGCGCATCCGCCAGATGAACGAAACGCAGCAACCGGTCTGACCTACGCCGGAATCGCCCACCCATTCAAGATGAGGCTCCCCGCCGTTCCCGGGAAATCAGACACGATCACCCAGCGCCGGGCACCTTGGAAAGGAACGACTCCGCGACCCCGACCACCGCAATCCGGACCACGGTCAGAAAGACGGGATGGGTTTCCTGTTTCAACCATGCTCGTTTCCAAGGCTTGGAAAACCCGGGGGCACCAATCGGAACGTCAGGTCATTGCCGATTTGAAACCCGCTATCGGAACGACGGATCCGCCCCCTTGTCGTCCTGAATGGTCCATTCGTGGGCGAACGTTTGCCCGTGGACCTTGCTGCTCGCGTGTCCGTCCACCCACAACACATTGTTTCGGTTGTTGAAGAACGCGTTGCGCTCCGGATCGGCACCCCACCCGCGTCCCACGCAAGTCCAGTTGTTGTTGCGCAACCGCCCCGCGGGATAGTCGGTGTGGCCGTCGGACCAGAGATCGAGGCAGTGCGCGTCGACGACATAGATGGTGTTCGAGGCATCCTCGACCGCCGACAAGTGGGTGTCGAGCCCGCTGGTGGCAGATCCCGTGATTCCCCGGTGCGCTTGCTGACTTTGGTTGCCGTCGAGCCACGTGGTGAAATTCCAAACGGCAACCGAGTTCACGGCATAGGAGAACTTGCTTGCTTTTCCGCTGGGCAGCTTGTTGATCAAGCGGTTGTAGCAGACCGCCTCGGGAGCGGGATCGTCCTGCTGGAAAACGTATTGCGGGGAGAGAAAGATTTTTTCGCTTTTGACGTAGGGCTGGATCAACGACTCGAAATACACAACCGGTCCCGGCGTGCAACTGGCATCCGGATAGAGTATCCAAGCCGGCGCGAGTATTTCGTCGTAGTCCTGGGCATACATCAACGCGCCGACGCCGATTTGCTTGAGGTTGCTCAGATCCGACGCCTGCCGGGCTTTGGCGCGTGCCTGGGCAAAGACGGGGAACAGGATCGCCGCCAAAATCGCGATGATCGCGATCACCACCAGCAGTTCGATCAGGGTGAAAGCCTTGCGTTTCGTAGGCATTTGCCTTTCTCGACCGATCGGAAGCTCCGGTCCGACGCTCTTCCCGCGGAAACTGCATTCCGGCAGCCGGGGATTCCGGTGGACGGCAGAACCCCGACGGATATCAGTTCGCTTTGCCCAGTTTTTCATCGGCGTTGCCCTCGTTACGAGACGTTCCAGCGGATTGGTGGGGAAAAACTAACAGAGCACCGCCGAATTGTCAATGGAACGCTTGCCGGCCGATGTGCCGCCTGTATGGATCGACGAGGACAACGGCACCGAAACGCTCCGCCACACCCGATTGCAGACCGGAGCAACCTGCCGTTTGCCTCGACAAAAGCAACCAGCCCCGGGGGATTCCCCGGGGCTGGTTGTTGGATGTTTTCGGACGAGTGGGTCCGCGGGTCGCCCGACAGAATCAGGCGATGATTTCCTTGATCGGCTCGACATGCTCGACCCCGACCAGCTTTTGGTCGAGTCCGCCGTAGAAGTAGGACAGTCGGTTGGGATCGATGCCCATCTGGTGCAGGATGGTGGCGTGGAGCTTCTTCACAGGAACCGGATCGCGGCCGACCTCGTGGCCGGTATCGTCGGATTCACCGTAGGAGAAACCGCCCTTGATTCCGCCACCGGCCATCCAGGTGGTGAAGCAGGACGCATGATGGTCGCGGCCGTCGCCGGTACTGTGCGGCGTCCGCCCGAACTCCCCTCCCCAGATCACCAGGGTGTCTTCGAGAAGGCCACGTTGCTTGAGGTCCTTGAGCAGTCCTGCGATCGGCTTGTCGATACGGCCGGCGTTGTAGTTGTGGTTGGCCACAATCCCACCGTGCGCGTCCCAGAACCTCAGGAAGTCGGTGTTTCCGCCACCGGAGTAGAGTTGGACAAAACGCACACCACGCTCGACCATGCGGCGGGCAAGCAGGCAGCGGTAGCCGAAGTCCTTGGTCTTTTCGTCATCGAGCCCGTAGAGATCGCGGATATGCTTCGGTTCCTTGGAGATGTCGACCACTTCCGGGGCGGTGGACTGCATTTCGTACGCAAGTTCGTAGGATGCAACCCGGGCGGCCAGGTTCGAGTTGTCGGCACGGGGGCGGCGATGCTGGTCGTTGAGGTCGCCGAGGGTGTCGAGAACATCGCGCTGCATCTCGCGGGACATGCCGTTGGGGCGGTTGAGGTCGAGAATGGGATCGCCCGCCGCGCGCAGCACGGTGCCTTGGTAGACCGCCGGCATATAACCGGACGACCAGTTCTTGGCGCCGGAAATCGGTCCACCGGACGTATCGGTCATGACAACGAAGCCGGGCAGGTCCTGGTTGACCGTCCCGAGGCCGTAGTTGACCCAGGAACCCATCGACGGCGAGCCGCTGAGGATCTTGCCGCTGTTCATCTGCAGCATCGCGGAGCCGTGGATCGGGGAATCGGACGTGCAGGAGCGGATCAGGCAGAGGTCGTCCGCGCAGGATCCCACTTCCGGGAAGAGGTCGGAGACATAGAGCCCTGACTTGCCGTACGGCTTGAACTGCCATTTGGGCGACATCATCGTGAGCGGGGTCGATTTACCGCCGTTGCGGAAGCTCTTGACGGTTACCGTCTTGCCGTCCTGTTTGAAGAGCGCCGGCTTGTAGTCGAACGTATCGAGTTGGCTGGGACCGCCGTACATGAAGAGGAAGATGACACTCTTGGCCTTGGCCGGGAACATCGGCGGCTTGGGAGCGAGCGGACCGGCCCCCTTGGGCGGCGCCGCCTGGGCTTCCTTGCCGAAGAAACCGTCGGCGGAAAGCAATCCTGTCAATGCCAACCCGGTGAAACCCGCGCCGGCTTCCCAGAGAAACTCTCGTCGCGTCTGTTTGCAGAAGTTCGTCATCGCAACTCTCAGTCCAGATACAGGAATTCGTTCAGGTTCAACGCTGCCAAGCAGACATAGGTTCGAACCTGCTCTTCGGTGGCTCCGCGCAGTTCCAAACGTATCACGAGGCTGCGCAGTTTCACCACTTCGTCGTCGGTAGGGGGACGTTGCAACACAAGCTGCAGCGCCCGCGCCGAAAATGCCGCGGGATCGGTGCCGACATCCTTGGCAACCCGTTCCGCCATCGCCTTGGCCGACTGCAGCATCAAGTTGGAGTTGAGCATGGTCAGCGCCTGGGTGGGCTGGGTGCTGGCATAGCGCATCGGGGTGGTGCGGTCGGTTTCGGCGATATCGAACGCCTCGAGCAGCGGGAAGAGCAGCGAGCGTTTCACAAAAATGTAGATGCTGCGGCGGTTCTTGTCCTCAGGCTTGTTGCGTTCCGGGTGCCAGTCCTTGCCGGGGATCGACTGGCCTTGCATGACCGCCTTGTCGATATCGGGATAGACCGACGGCCCGAACTGCGCGAGATTGAGTTGGCCGCTCGCCTGCAGGATG
>CAZYBA010000206.1:0-6133 GCA_964646105.1 uncultured Armatimonadia bacterium | reverse complement strand
ATATCGATGAGCGGACCGCCGCCCTGCTTCTCCTCATCGAGGAAAACGCCCCAGGTCGGAACACCACGGCGCCGGACGGCGTGGGCCTTGGCGAAATACACTTCCCCGAGGTCCCCGGCTTCGACGAGGCCCTTGAGGTACTGGGAATCGGCGCGATGCCGGCTTTGGTAGCCGACGGTCAGTTTCTTGCCGGTGCGCTTGGCCGCGGCGACCATCGCCCGTGCTCCCGCGGCGGTCTTCGCCATCGGCTTCTCGCACATGACATGGCAACCCGATTCCAGAGCGGCAATCGTGATTTCGTCGTGGGAAATGTTCGGAGTGCAAACATGCACCACGTCGATCCCACCGGCATTCAGCAATTCACGGTAATCGCTGTAAACCTTGGCGCCATGCGCCCCGAACTCGCGGGCGGCTTTCTCGGCACGGTCCGGAACAATGTCGCAGAATGCCACTTGCTCCACACCGGCCACGGTACGCAGGCTCGGCATGTGCTTTCCGTTGGCGATTCCGCCGCAACCAATGACAGCAACCTTGATGGTGGACACGGATCTTCCTCCCGATCGGAAATGCGGGGCCGGCTGGCCCCGACGGGCACAATCTTACCCGAGCCGTATGCGCCGGTGCCAACGGACGGCCAATGTCGACCGCAGGTGGCACCGCGAACACGCCCCCCGAAATCCTCAGGTCAACACAAAATCGTCACGATGGATTACTTCGGCGCCGGATTCAAATCCGAGCCGTACTGCGATCTGGTCGGAACGGGCCCCGGCGATGCGCTGGATCTCGGACGAACCGTAGGCGCAAATGCCGACTCCCACCAGATCCTCGCCACACCGCACGGCGACGACAGCGGCCCTCTCGAACTCGCCGTCCACCGCCACAACCCCCACCGGAAGCAAACTGGCCCCACCGCTGCGCAATCGCGATGCAGCTCCGGTGTCGATCCAGACGGTGCCGAGACGCGGTTCCGCCAAAATCCATCGTTTGCGACTCTCGAGCCGTGTTGTCGACGGCAAGAACCGAGTGCCGAGACCGTCTCCTGACACGACCCGGACGAGAACATCCGACAGGCTCCCGTTGGCAACCACGGTCTGTGTCCCGGCCGACCCCGCCAGCCGCGCCGCCACCACCTTGGTTCGCATCCCACCGGTACCGGCCTCCGACGCGGAGTCCCCGGCGAACCGGTCCAGGGTTTCGTCGGCCGCCAACACCTCGCGGATCAACACCGCATCGGGAACGCTCCGCGGGTCGGCCGTGAACAGTCCATCGATATCCGTCAGCAATACCAACAGGTCGGCTCCAACCAGATTCGCAGCCAGCGCGGACAGAGTGTCGTTGTCGCCGACCCGGATCTCGTCGGTTGCCAACGTATCGTTCTCGTTGACAATCGGAACCACTCCGTGGTCGAGCAAGGTCTCGAGAGTGTCGCGGGCGTTCAGGAACCCGATTCGGGACGCGAGCTCGGCCCGAGTGAGCAACACCTGCCCCACGGGGACATCGAACAGTCCGAACAAATCGGCCCACTGTTGCATCAGACGTACCTGCCCGACCGCCGAGAGCATCTGCTTCACCGGCAAACCCCGTCCGTATTCGCGCCGTCCGAGGACTTCACGCCCGGCCGCCACGGCCCCGGACGAAACCAGCACCACCCGGTGCCCCAAGGCACGAACCGCCACCACCTGCTGCGCCAGCGACAACATCCGGGACTTGGACAATCCGGTGCATCCCGCGCACAACGTGCTGGTTCCGAGTTTGCAAACAACAATCATGGGGTAGGGATGCGTCGGGTCAGGACGACCGTCCGAGGCGACGGGCAACTGCTGCGCGCTCGGCGAGTTCCTCTTCAGACTGCAGGCGTTGGTACTCGTGCTCAAGTTCATCGAACGCCGAGGAGAATTCGCCCAGGGACGCCCGGGCGTTGAACGAGTCGATGGCTCCCAGGTCCGGCGCGACCGGGGCGGACAGGGACTCTTCGGCGGGATCCACTCCCCGCAGGGCCAACGTCGCCGCCTGGACAATCAGCTGCTCGCGCAGACGCTCGCACGAATCGTGCGCGGCACGGAGCCGACCCAGACATCGCTGCGCCTCCGGAAGTTCCGTCAGGTCGACCCCGTCCCACTGCCCCAGATAAACGCGTCCATCCGCCTGTACGGAGTCGAGGGATTGCAATCGTCGTCCACATTCCTCGTGGTCCAAGGCCTGCCAGTCCGCGGTGAGGGGATCCAAGCGATTCTGCCAGCGGACCAAGGCGATTTCCCAGAGCTTGGCGTGGTAGCGCTCCCGCTGACGTTGCAGCATTTCGATCGCGGCGTCGATGCGTTCACGCACCTGCTCCCAGTTTCTCAGGAGACCCTCCGGAGCGGCATCCAACTCGGATTGATGCCGCGCCACCTGTTTGCGGGACTCGCCGAGGCGCTCCTCACGTCGTCCCAAATCCTCCAGACGTTCGCGGATGCGTTGCTCGATGCCGACCAATCCGACCGGGGCCGTGGAGAGCGGAGGACGGACGTTCCACTCGCGATCCGACCCGAGAAGCACACCGAGGCTGACTCCGACCGCCACGCCGACGGCGACCCCCATCCCGGCCATAAGGAACCCGCCGATCAGGGCGCCGAGAAACCCGCCGAGCGCCGCCCGCGCACCATCGGTCATCGGGACTTCAAGCGACAGTGTCTCGGAACGCGGATCCGGACCATGGCGCGGATCGGCGATCCCACAATTGGGACAGTGACTGTCCGCAACGGTGACATTGAATTCGCATGCACGGCAACGCTTGTATTTCACGGCCGGAAGGTCCCCATGGTCCATATTATCGGTCGGCGCGGAGTGCGTCCATCGGGCACGGTCCGATTGGGATCGGATCGAATACGTGCAGCTTCATTTGTTCGCAACAGCCGGGTTGCCGAGGCATTCCGCCCGGATTCCGGCTGTCTTGCTCGGCCGGCAGATCCCGCCGGACCTTCACACCGGCACGCAGCCGAATCGGACTGCGGATCAGACGGTGCCACGCTCCGAATCCGTGACCGCCCCCCGGGATGCCGAATCGACCTGTCGGGCGTACTTCGCCAACACACCGCGCGTGTACCGGGGAGGACGCGGTTCCCAAAACGTCCGGCGCCGGGCCAATTCAGCTTCGTCAACGTTCAATTGCAACAACAACCGAGTGGCGTCTATGGTGATCGAGTCCCCTTCCTCGACCAGACCGATGGTCCCGCCGACCGCGGCTTCCGGAGCCACATGCCCGACCACCAGGCCGAATGTCCCGCCGGAGAAACGACCGTCGGTGATCAATCCCACGGAATCGCCGAGTCCACGGCCGATGATCGCGCTGGTGGGAGCCAGCATCTCGCGCATCCCGGGTCCCCCACGCGGTCCTTCATAACGAATGACCAGAACATCGCCGGGGTTGATGGCCCCGTCCAGGATTGCCTTCAGCGATTCTTCCTCGCTCTCGAACACACGTGCCGGCCCGGTGATCACCGGGCTTTTGACTCCCGTGATCTTGGCGACACACCCTTCCTCCGCGAGATTGCCACGCAGGATGGCCAGATGCCCTTGCGCGTAAATCGGGTTAGAGATCGGGCGGACAATATCCTGATCCGCCGGCGGAATACCCGGAACATCCGCCAGGACTTCGGCGATCGTCCGCCCGTCGATCGTCAGACACTCGCCATGCAGGAGCCCGGCATCGAGCAGCATCCGCATTACCAACGGAACTCCGCCCACCTGGTGGAAATCGTGAGCCAGATATTTTCCGGAAGGCTTCAGATCGCACAGGACCGGAACACGTCGTCGTATCTCCTCGAAATCGTCGATCGAGAGCGGTACTTCAGCGGCGTGCGCCATCGCGAGCAAGTGCAAGACCGCGTTCGTGCTGCCCCCGGTCGCCATGACCACGGAGATGGCGTTTTCAAACGCCTCGCGGGTCATGATGCGACGTGCGGTGCGGCCGGCACGGATCGCGTCGACCAAGACACGCCCGCTCTCGGCGGCGCTCTCGGCCTTTTCCGGATCCACGGCAGCCATCGTGGACGACCCGGGCAGGCTCATCCCCATCGCCTCGATCGCCGAAGACATCGTGTTTGCCGTGTACATGCCTCCGCAGGAACCCGCCCCCGGAATCGCATTGCACTCGATACCGTGCAGTTCGTCTTCGGGGATCTTTCCGGCAGCATGGGCTCCGACCGCCTCGAAGACCGAGACAATGTTCAGGTCCCGCCCGTGGTACTTGCCCGCCTTGATCGTTCCTCCGTAGACAAAAATCGACGGCAAATCGAGACGCGCCAAAGCGATCAAGGCCCCGGGCATGTTCTTGTCGCAGCCGCCAATCGCAATCACCGCATCCATCGACTGGGCATTCACCGCAGTCTCGATCGAGTCCGCAATGACCTCGCGGGACACGAGGCTGTATTTCATCCCTTCGGTACCCATCGAGATGCCGTCGGATACGGTGATCGTCCCGAACGTCTGCGGCATGGCACCGGCCGCACGAATGGCGGCCTCTGCCCGCTCTGCAAGGGGGCGAATCCCCATGTTGCACGGGGTGATGGTGCTGTGCGCGGACGCCACCCCGACAATCGGTTTTTCAAAATCGTTGTCGGCAAATCCGACCGCCCGCAGCATCGAGCGGTTGGGGGCACGTTCCATGCCCTGAGTGATATTACGACTGCGCGAATTGAGTGCCACGGATCCGATCTCCTTCGGGCGACATTCTACCGTGGGGATTTGTTGCAATCCGGTTGCAGGTAACGTCATACTGGAGCCATGCCGCGACGCCCCTGCCCCCTCCGCCGCCCGGTCCCGGCGTTCACACTGGTCGAGTTGCTAACCGCCCTCGGAATCGTCTCCCTCCTAGCGTCCTTCCTGCTCCCGGTCTTCACCCAGGCGGCGTCGCGCGCACGCCGTGCATCCGACCAATCAGCCCTGCGCCAATTGGCATCGGCGTGGCTGATGTATTGCCAAGACCATGACGAAACCGCGATGCCCAGCCCGCTACCCACGCCACACTCGTCACCGGGAACATCGCCGCCCCCCGGACCGGTAGCACCGAAACGTACTCCGTTTGCCGGGTTGCAGCCCTACCTCGGCGGGACGATTCCGAAGGATCCTGCGGCACACGGATTGGCTCCCGACCCGATCTGGGGCACGGTCCACCACGCTTACAACAGCGCATATGTGGGTGGTGCGCCTGCGGAGGATCCGGGCCTGAAACATGGACACGGTTGGCACACGGTTCCGGTCTCGCTGTCCCGGATCGAAGTTCCCTGGGACACATTGGTCTTTTGCGACAGCGGCCGTTATGTTCCCGAGGAGGACAAACTCGACTGTACCCTGACGACCTGGCCGCCTTCCGGCGCCGCACACCATCCGCCGACCATTCACGCGCGCCATGCGGGCCGAGCCAACGTCGCCTTCGCCGACGGTCACGCGTGCGCGGTCACGGTCACGGTCCCGGAGATCCTGCCGATGGCGCCGCGTTGGCGAACCGCAAACCTCGGATGGGTGGTGCGCCGAGGGCGTTTCGACGACTCTCTTTACAATGGCCAAGGGGTACCGTAGACCGCCGGCGGCAACCAGTCAGCGGATTTATCCTTTGACCTATGGCAGGCAAACCACATGGAGTCATCGCGCTGAGCACTGCGGCACGCGCCCCGAACAGCCGGCCGGGGCGCTGAGCGCCAGGCCCCCTATCCGAGATCGAGGAAGCGTTCGCGCAGCCCAGGCGGTGGAATCGCGCAGGTATCCTTGCGCCCCCAGACTCGGTATCGCACCGCGGCCACCACGCGGTAGACAAAATCGCGCAGCGGCCTCGGAATCCCGAGCAGGATCGCTGACAGGGACCACGGCGGACGCAACCGACGGGTGATCCGCAAAACAGCGTCCGAACGTTCGTAAACACGATCGCCTTCGATCAGAACAATCGTGTTGAGAGAAACGCACCGGCCCAGTTCGCCGAGACGACGGACGGCGAAGGCGCTTTGCAACGGTGCGAATCGAAAACAGCCTTCGGGATCGCGATCGAACACCCATCGCACCACCCCGTTGCAAAAGTTGCAGACACCGTCGAACAGGATGACTGCCGGTGCGATGTCGGGGTTCGACGGGGTCGGAGCGGTTCCATCGGCGGTCGATT
>CAZYBA010000205.1:0-6143 GCA_964646105.1 uncultured Armatimonadia bacterium | reverse complement strand
GTAGAGCGTCAGCTTCCCAAGCTGAATGTCGCGGGTTCGAATCCCGTCTCCCGCTTCCGGCCCCGGTTTATCCCGGGGCTGTTTTTGTCTCAAACCGATGCCTGTCGATAAGAAAACTGAAAAAAACGGCGAGTCTCGTACGGTCGCTGTCAACCGACGCGCACGTCACGATTACTTCATCGAAGATACGGTCGTGGCCGGTCTCGTTCTGGTCGGAACCGAGGTCAAGTCGTTGCGTGCCGGCAAGGCAAATCTCACCGAAGCCTATGCACGCATCGAAAATGGCGAGGCTTGGTTGCACCACATGCATGTTGCGCCGCACGCCGAGGGCAATCGGTTCAATGTCGAACCGATGCGTTCCCGAAAATTGTTGTTGCGAAAGTCCGAGCTGGCCCGTCTCCAAGGATTGATCCAGCAGAAGGGGCTTGCCTTGATTCCGTTGTCGATGTTTTTTGTGCGGGGCTTCGCCAAGGTCGAACTTGGAGTTGCCCGCGGGAAAAAGCTCTACGACAAGAGGGAATCGATCGCGGAGCGGGACCGGCAGCGCGAAGCCCGCAGGGAGTTCGCAGGACGTCAGGACAAGGGATGATCGGGTCCGGGGGCGAACTCACCATTCCATCGTTTCGGTAATTGGGAGGCAAAGGTGGCGAAGACTGTTCGCATTCCGGTGTTGGGACAATCGGTCGAAGAAGTGCGCATCGTCCGCTGGCTCAAGGGAGTCGGCGATCCGGTCGAACTCGGGCAACCAATCGCCGAAGTTGAAACGGACAAGACCAATATCGAGTGGGAATCCCCGGAATCCGGGACCATCTTGCGCATCCTTGTTCCCGAAGGTGATTATGTCGCGGTCGAAGCGCCTGCATTGCTGATCGGAGAACCTGGTGAATCGGTCTCCGAAGCGTCGTCGCCTACGGATGACCCGGTTTCGCAACCATCCGAAACGCCTGCAGCCGCCGTGCAATCGGGTCCGGTTCCGGTTTCGCAACCCTTGGCGAATCCGGTCCGACCGGGTGCAGCGACCGGAGGGGCTTTTCCGATATCGCCGCGCGCGCAACGGATGGCCGGCGAACTTGGCTTGGACACCAATCTTCTGGCGTCCAGCCCCGGAAGCGGGCCGAAGGGGAGGATTCTCGAACGCGATGTCGTGGCATTTTCGGCGTCGGTCGACGAGAAGGCACGAACCTCGGCCGCGTCACCGTTGGCGAAGGCCATCGCCGGAACCGAAGGCGCCGATCTCGCGACGATGCGTGGATCCGGCACGGGAGGTCGCATTGTCGCTGCCGATGTTCGGTCGGCGATCGCCGAAGCCCCCGTGGCGCCGGCTACGGCGAATCCGGGCGAAAAACGGGTGCCGATCGCAGGATTGCGCAAACGTGTGGCCGACAATCTGGCGCGTTCGGTTCGTGAAAAACCGCATGTCACGCTCAACACGCGCGTCGATGTCGGGGAATTGATGTCGCTCCGGCAGGCCCTGTTGCCAACGATCGAGCGTGAGACAGGAGTGCGAATATCGCCGACCGACCTCATCGTTTGGGCTTGCGGCAAGGCCCTTGCCGCCTGCCCGTGGATGAACGGGCATGTGTTCGACGATGCCATGGTCTTGTTTGACCAAGTCCACGTCGGGCTGGCTGTTTCGTTGGGAACCGAGGGACTGGTGGTTCCCGTGTTGCGCAACACCGACTCGGCCCGTTTGTCAGCATTGGCAGCCGATCGGGCAAGGGTGGTGGACCTGGCCCGTAACGGCAAACTGGCTCCGTCGGACCTCTCCGGTGCGACGTTTACGGTTACCAATCTCGGCAACTACGGCATCGACTCGTTCAACCCGATCATTCCGCCTCCGCAGATTGCCATTCTGGGAGTCAATACGATTCGGGACGAAATGGTGGTTGTCAAGGGGCAACCGACGGTACGCCCGATGATGGGACTTTCACTTTCGTTCGATCATCGGGCAGTCGATGGAGCCCCGGCCGCCGAGTTCCTCCAGAAACTGGTTGCGATCCTGGAGAACCCGGTTTCCGAACTCGGGTAACGTGCGCCGGGGGCATCGATCCACCGTGGACTACAGGGGGCCACGATGGGAAGCGTTCTCCCGCTGACAAATGAAAACGGCGACGGGATCTCCCGTCGCCGTTTTGTTTCGATTGCCCGTTGGTGTCAGGCCTTGCCGTCGCCGGGTTTGGCGGTCGGTTTCGGTGTCTCCGGCTTTTGGTCCGGGCCCTCCGGTTTGTCGGGGGAGGCGTTGCTCGGGATCTCCTGACGCATGCGTCGCAGGGACTTGGATTGCATCTGCTTCTCCGTATCCTCACGCAACTTCCGCGCATCGTCGCTGTCGCGAACCACGCGGGGAGTCAGAAACACCAGGAGTTCGGTTTTCGACTTGGTCGTGCCCTCGGACTGGAACAGTTTGCCGAGGAGCGGGATGTCTCCGAGCAGCGGGAGTTTGTTGGTCGTCGTGGAAATCGAGTTCTTGATGATTCCCCCGAGCACAATCGTTTCCCCGTCCTTCACCGAGACGGTTGTTTGGGCTTCGCGCTGGTTGACCACCGGCGCATTGAATTCGGTGTACCGGACAAAGTCGTTCGCCGTCTGGGTCACGTCCATGGTGACATATCCGTTGGATGTGATCCGCGGGGTGACTGTCAGGATGATCCCGACATCGAGGAATGCGTAGTTGAAGGTAAGGTTGCCGTTGACATCCGCCCGTTGGCTCAGCACGTACGGCAGGCTTTGTGAGATATTGATCTCCGCGGTCGAGTTGTTGCTCGTGAAGATCCGCGGGGTGCTCAGCACCTCGAAGCGGCTGTCGGACTGGAGGGCGTTCAGGAACGCTCCGTACTGGGTGCCGGTGAGGGTGTAGCGCAAGCCTTGCGGTTGGGTGGTGTTGGCTTGGTTGCCGAACGACTGTGTCCCGGTGCCGCGCACGGTCGGGTCGTTGAGTGCGCTGCGCTGGCCGAAATTCCACTCCACTCCCAACTTGCTGGATGCGTCGAGACTGGCTTCGACGATCAGGGTTTCGATCATCACTTGTTCGGGAATCTTGTCCAGTTCGTCAAGGATGCCTTGGAGTATTTCCCGGTTCTGCGGGGACGTTACGATGATCACCCGGTTGGTGTTGATATCGGGGATTGCGGTGACCTGGCCGGTAAGGTCCTGCACATTGACAACGCGTCCTTGGGCGTCGAGGCCCGTGGTTGCGCCGCGATTCTGTGTGGTGCGGCCACCGCCGAATCCTTGGCCGAATCCGCCGCCAAGTTGTCCGAATCCAAATCCGCCCCCTTGGGCCACCTGGACCCGGGTGGCAAGTTCACCTTCCGTGGCATCCGGGTCGTCCAGGTCGATCTGCATGTTGGGGCCACGTGCCCCTCCTGCCCCGGCTCCACCGGCGTTCGCGCCGTTGGCACCGGTGGTACGCCGTTGGGCCGTCTGTCCAGTCCCACCGACGCCGGTTCGGGTGTTGCCGAATCCTGTGGTGCGTCCACCGAACGACTGATTGATCAGCTGCGCGATCAGGTCGGCGCGCGCGTTCTCCAACGTCACGACGAAGGACGCGTTCTCGAACTTGATTTCCTTGTCGAGTTCCTTGATGACTTTGGCGACCACTTCAAGATTGTCGGACGTTGTGGTGACAACCAAGGAATTGGTGCGCGGTTCGGCGATCACGTTGCCCAGGGCGCTGCGTGTACCCAGTGACGCACCCCCGAATCCGCCGAAACCGCCGAATCCACCGAAGCCGCCACCTTGCCCGCCGGTCGAGCCAATCCCTCCCCGACCCCGGGGGAGATTGCCGACCAAAACGTTCTGAATCAGGTTGGTAAGGTCGTTCGCATTGGCGTACTCGAGCTTGAAGACCCGAGATTGCTGCGGTTGATCGGTTTCCTTGTCGAGCTGCTCGACCAGTTTTCCGACTTGTTCCTGTTCGCGGGTGGGGGCGTTGACAATGATCGAGTTGGAGTATTCGTCGGCCGATGCCCGGACTACCGAACTTCCGCCACCACGACCGCCGCCGAAGAGACCGCCGAGCATGCTGCTGAGTCCGCCGCCACGACCGAACATCGAACCCATCTGGCTGAAATTGAATCCGCCGCCTCCACGACCGCCTTGGCTGCCGCCGAAGCCTCCGAATCCACCACGGCCGCCTTGGGCTGTCGAGCCCCCGGCGTCCTCGGAGCCGCCCTGACCGGTGCTTCGGCCGGCGGGGGGCGGGGTTCCCGGTACCGCGGGTGCTCCCGTGTTGCCGCCACCGCCGGCGTTCATGAACTGCTGCATCATTTGCTGCATGGAGTCGTTGCCCGAACCGGCGAAGACCTCGTTCACAACCCGCGCCACTTGGGTCGCGTTGGCGTACTTGATGGAGTAGACCTTGAGCTGGACACTGGAACTGCCCATCGACGACATCATGCTGGCCATCGCGGAGGGATCGAAGCCTGCGCCCGAGCCGAACCCACTTCCGAAACCTCCGGTCCTACCGCCCTGGGCCGACCGGGACTGCGGGCGTGCCTTGACCGTCAGGAAGTTGCCTTCCTTCTTGAGATCGAAGTTCTTCAACCCCAAGACCGTGTTCAGCATCGCAAACGCATCCGAGAGGGTCTGGGGCTTCGGGCTCTGCAGTGTGATGGCACCGGTGAGAGCCGGATCCTTGATGATGGCGATCCCACTGGCCTGGCTCAACGTCTGAAGAACCGCGTCGATACTGGCATTGCGGAAATCCAGCTTCACCCGGGCCTTCGGGTTCAATTTGAACTGGGTCCAAGGGGGCGGAGGCGGTCCGTCGTCCAGGAAATCGAATTGCGCATCGGCGGTCGATGCGCAGGCGAGCAACAGTCCAACGGACAGAAACGCCGTTCCTCGGATTCGCGAAAAAATCATTTTCATCATCGGTTTCGACGTCTCCCACGCCGCGCCGCATCATCTGCGGGGATAGTAACGGATTCCGTCGCCCCCGGGGCGACACTTGGTGCCACGGGAGCACCGGAAGCAACCGGCACCGCAACCGTCACCGGAGCGACTTCCGCCACTTCCTTCGGTTCCGGGAATCCGATCCGGATCGTATCTCCGTCCTTGTTGACGAAAACCACGTTCCAACGTTGCCCGGTTTCGAGGAAGACCGACTCTCCAGAGCCGGTGTTCTCGAGGAGGGCACGACGCTTGCCTTCAACCACCGTGATGCCGGTCAAGTTCCAGTTCGAGAGACCGTCGCCACCCGAAAGCAATCCGGCACTGTTCTGGGGAACAACCTCCGGCTTGAAGGCTTTCGGCTTGGCTGCCCCGGGTTTTTGGAACGAGGCCTCAAGGTCTTCCGGCAGGAATCCGGCAGGAGCCTTGGCCCCGGCGTTCGTTCGAGTCGTCCCTTTGCGTTTGGCCGGAGTCTCGGGTTCGGTAAGGACAACCACCGCGTATCCGACCACACCCAGGATTACAGCGTACAGGACCGGGCGGCTTATCTTTGCCATGGAGTACCTCCATTCGATACCACCTTGGCCTTGGACACCGGCGATGTCGTCTTGGTTGGATTCACGTACACGTGGAACTGAAGGGTCGCGGTGACGGAATCCGACGCGGCATCCGCGGACGCGACTTGGACACCTTTGACGACAGCACGTGATCCGGGTTTGTCCGCCCGGTCCAGCAGTGCGGAGACACGAGGCCAATTGCCGGAGATCTGCAGGGTCACCGGAAGTTCCGTCAGGCCCGCCACAGTGCGTGTCTTCTGGGGCCGGAATGAAACCACCACGAGTCCAAGGGACTTGGCCTCCCGTGTCCATCGGTCGAGCAAGGCCGCTGTCACCGATTCGGTATCTCCGTTCCAAACCCTGGCCCGGATGGCCGTATCGGCGTCACGTACCGACTGCTTCGCCGTCACGATGTCTTTCTCAACGGTCGCTCGACTGCGTTGACGACCCGCGGCGACGTCCTTTGCCGACCGTGCCGGCACGAAGACCGCATAGCAGAAAGTCGCCAGCATCACGACCGCGGAACCGATCACAAGACCGTTGGCGGTGCGATCGGCGGGATCACCCATCCACTTCACGAACGGGCTCCTTTCGATGCGGTGGATCGTCCCTTGCGCGCGGCCTTGTCCGGCTCCGGCAAGGGAAGATTACCGACCGCAGTCGCCGTGATGCTGAATTGCACAACCGGCGTTT
>CAZYBA010000204.1:0-6149 GCA_964646105.1 uncultured Armatimonadia bacterium | reverse complement strand
GATCGCGGGCCCACCGGCCGTTGCCGTCGCAGATGATCGCGACATGCCGCGGGAGTCGGTCTGGGTCAACCACCGGGCAATGGTCGCTGCGGAATTGGGCTTGGAACATGGTCTTGCAAGTTTCACTTTGCCGGGCAAAGTAACCGATGGATTGTAACAGCGGGGGAAAGAACGTGCAAGAGTCTGCGACTACAGATGCCGGACCGCCAGATGACTCGCCAGTTTCCGATCGGTAATTCCTGCCGAGCCGTGCAACGCGATTCGTCGTTCCTCACCGGGATTCAGATGAAATCCATTTTCGGCAGGTCGGATCGATTCCGACAGTCCCGGGAACGACAATGTCACGAATGCGGCAAATCGCTGCGCACAAACCACGGCGTACCCGGCCTCGATGCGTACGACGAGGCCCGGGGACGCCAATCGGAGGTCTTTCGGCTCGGCCAGGAATTGGATGGAATCCGCCAATACCGCGCGGTTGTCGCCGGTCAACCGGCCTTCGATATACACATCGGTTCCCGAATCGGCGACAAAACTCGGGAAGTCCAACCGTAGGACCGGACCGGTTGTGGAACCGGCTGCGGAGGTCAGGGGAGTTTCGGCCCGATGGAATTCCTCGCCATCGAATGTCCGCATCACCAACTCCAGCCGCCCCGAGACGGTTTCGTTGGAATCGTTGATAACGTGGGCGACCACACCCTGCGCCTCCTGCTCCAGACTCAGCAACAGGGGGGCGTAGGCACGTCGGACCGCCCACCAGGCGAGCTTGGGATCGCCCGCGCTGTCCACCACGGCCCAGGAATGCGTCGGCCAGCAGTCGTTCAACTGCCAGAACAAAGTTCCCCAGCATCGTCCCCGACGGCGACGCCAATGCTCGATGCCGAACGAAAGGGCCATCGCCTGGTTCAACTGGCCGAAATAAATCAAATCGTCGAATGTCACCGGCTCCGGGAAATGCATCCGGATGAAGTCGACATAGGTGTCGTAACCCTTGCGGGTTTTGTCGTGCCAACGCGAAACCAGCGACCCGACGGTACGGTCCTCGGGTGCCATGCACGAATCCCAAGCCCGATGTCCGGCAGGCGATGCGAATCCGAATTCGCTTGAGAACCGACAGTTGCTCTTGGCGTAGTTGGTCCAGTCGCCGTTGCTGGTGGGCTCCTTGGCGTGCCAGACATTCCAGTAATGGGCGGTCCCGAAGTTCTCGTTCTGGACATTGCCCTCGCCTGCATCCCCGTAGGGTGTGTTCGGCCAGTAGGGGCGTTCCGGATCCTCGTTCTGCAACGCCTCCGGAAGAACCTGATGGATGATGCGGTCGCCGTAGAACTTGGTCGCTTGCTTCTCGCCGGACCAGCGCCCTTGATGCAGTTCAACGTTCTCGTTGCCCCCGCACCACATCGCCAGCGACGCCCGATGGCGCAGGCGCCGGATCGCCGCGACCGCCTCCGCCTTTACATCGCGCACGAACAGCGGGTCGTCGTCCGGGTAGGACGAACACGCGAACGGAAAATCCTGCCAGACCATCAAGCCGAGTTCGTCGCACAGCGCGTAGAACGTGTCGGACTCGTAACAGCCGCCACCCCAGACCCGCAGCATGTTGAAACCGGCATCGCGGGCTTGGGTCAACCGTTGGCGCAATTGCCGCTCGTTGATCTCACCCGGAAAGCACCCGTCGGGAATCCAGTTCGCGCCGCGCGCGAAGACGTCGCGCCCGTTGACTCGGAACCGGAAACCCTCGCCACCCCCGTGGGGATCGGCTTCGCGCAACAGCTCGATCTCGCGGAATCCAATCGAGTAGCCCTTGTGTGCCACGTATCCGGAAAAGCCGCTCTCCGGATCGATCGGCCGGACGCGCAGGTTGAGGAGGTAACGGCGCTGAGCACCCATGCCGTTGGGCCACCACCGCTCAACCCGCTGGCCCACAATGGTGGGCAGGTCGATGGTGTGCGTTCCGATGCCGGCCGGAATCGGCGCCGAAGGCGTGTTGTCACCGCTGGCATAGAGGGCTGCGCCCACTTCGAGGACTGCATCCGGATCGTGGACAGTCACCGTTACATGGACATCGATATCGACTGTGTCGGCACCGGTGAAGCGTGTCTTCATCCGCCAATCGACTATTTCCGCGACAGGAACCGTGGTCAGTTCGACCGACCCGTGGATACCCGCCGAAACCAGTTCGGGGCCCCAGTCCCATCCAAACATGTACTGAGGTTTGCGGACAAACGCCCTGGGCGGGAAGTTGAAGTAATGCTGGCTGCCGCGTTCGGAGGTTCCGTCCCCAAGATAATCCGCCGCCCGCCGCCGGCCTGCGACCAAGCTGGAATCGATCTCCACACGGATCTCGTTGGTACCCGCATGCAAGACCTCCGTTACGTCGGCGCGAACCGGAACGAAGTAGTTGCCAGACTCCGCCACACGGCGGCCGTTGACGAAAACGGCACCGAGGGTGTCTATCCCCTGGAAGTCCAGAAAGTGCCTGCCATTCCCCCGCGCCCCCAATTCATCGGCCGAAATGTCGAATGTTGTCCGCCAAGTCCAGTCCGCCTCGTCCACCCAGCGGCAACCGATCTCTCCCAAGCGATGAAACGGGTCCTGGATCACGCCGGCACGTACCAAATCGCGGTGTACATGACCGGGTACCTCGGCGGGAATCCAGAGTTCCTCGCCTCCCGATTTCTGGAAAAGGTCGAGGTCTGCGGGGCGGCGTTGCGCCACCTCCCAACCGGTGTCGAGGGAAAGGGAACGTGTCTGCATGGTGGTCAAAAAGCTCCGGAAATCGGCGTCAACACTCTACCATTCGGTTTTATTCCGATTGGAACTGTCATTTCGTCGAATGCTGGTCCGGTTGTGACGATGCCCCGCGAGCGTGTGGCCGGTTCGCCGATGCGGCACTGAAGGCTTGCCGACAGTTGCCCGCTCCGATCCCAACGGGACCGATGCAATGACCAGTAAGTTGCATCGGAACAATCCCCACTCGGTTGTTCACGGCGGGCCGATCTGCTTCGAGCCCCCGTGACCAAAGGACGTGAGGGAAAAGGAACCAACGCCTGATTTGCCGAAACGCGGGGACGTCATGCCAACTGTTGCTGTTTTGCCCGGAGATGGAATCGGGCCCGAAATCGTCGCACAGGCCGTCTCGGTCTTGAACCTGGTCGCTCCGGATGTATCAACCGAGGAGGCGCTTGTCGGAGGATGCGCTTACGACGCTACCGGCCACCCTTTGCCGGACGCCACGCTCGACCTCTGCCGGCGCAGCGATGCAGTCCTGTTGGGTGCTGTGGGAGGTCCCAAGTGGGACGTCATTCCCGACCCGGATTTGCGTCCCGAACGAGGCGCCCTTCTCCCGTTGCGAAAGCACCTTGGCCTCTACGCCAATCTGCGCCCTGCAATCCTGTACCCCGCCCTCGCCGCCGCCTCTTCCCTCAAGGAATCGCTGGTTTCGGGCGGGCTCGACATCCTGGTGGTCCGCGAACTGACCGGCGGGATCTACTTCGGCAGCCCCAAGGCCAACGATGGAAACCGCGCCATCGACACCTGTGTCTACACTCGTGACGAGATTCAGCGCATCGCCAAGGTCGGCTTCGAAGCGGCGCGCAGGCGTGGAAAACGTCTCTGCTCGGTCGACAAGCAAAATGTCCTGATGACTTCGGTCCTCTGGCGCAAGACCGTCGAGGAAGTCGCTGCCGACTACCCTGACGTGTCCCTGTCCCACATGCTGGTCGACAACTGTGCGATGCAACTGGTGCGCAACCCGGGCCAGTTCGATGTGATTGTCACCGAAAACCTCTTCGGCGACGTGCTCTCGGACGAAGCGGCGATGCTGACTGGATCGCTGGGAATGCTGCCTTCGGCGTCTCTGGGAGCCGGCACATTCGGCCTCTACGAACCCATCCACGGCTCGGCTCCCGACATCGCCGGCAAGGGCATAGCCAACCCGCTGGCAACCATTCTTTCCGTAGCGCTTCTCCTGCGCTATTCCCTCGGGCGCGAAACCGAGCCACGCCGGATCGAGGCCGCCGTCGAAGCAGTGCTGGCGGCGGGATTGCGCACTGCCGATATCGCGGCACCCGGAGAGGCGACTGTCAGCTCCGAGGTCATGGGCCAGGCGGTCCGCGACGCACTCGCCTGAGCAAATCGGCTCCGGATCGACGTTCCAAAAGTCAACGCCCTCCCGAGATTCGGGAGGGCGCTTTGTTGTCAAAATCCCGCGGGGGCGATTATGGTCTTATTCCGAGGGTTTCCCGGGCGTAACGTGCGGAAATCGCGGCGGACTCCGCCGGTTCGCGGGTGGTGCGGTCTTGTTCTGTGGTCGCCCAGATCGGGTCCAGACCGCGGATCACGTTCCAGGCGGACTGCAACGGTACGGAACCGTTGCCCAGTTCCGTAAACGTGTCCGGCTTTTGTGCAGCCGGGTCGAATGTCCCGTCCTTGAGGTGGAAATACCGGCAACGATGCCCGTGGCGTGTCAGGAACTCAGCCGGGTCCTCGCCACCGCAGGCCAACCAGAACACGTCGAAGCAGGCCTCCACGACCGCCGGGTCCGTGTTGGCAAGCAAGAGATCCATGCCGCGGACCCCGCCGCCCAGATCGAAAAACTCCCAGTGGTGGTTGTGGTAACAGAGGGAAACACCGTGGCTTTTGAGCAACGCGCCGGCGGTATTGAAAACGTCGGCGCTTCGCTTGTACGCGTCCGGATCGTCGTTTTTCTCGACTCCGGAACACATCAGGTGACGCGCTCCGACGGTGTTCATATGCTCGGCGGTCCGACGTAGCAGCTCCAGGTCCGTGAACGCCGGATAGCCGGTGTGGTATCCGCTGCAGGTCAGGCCGTTCCGGTCGAACGACTGACGGACTGTCTGTGCAGGCGAGGTGTCCGTCGGATTTCCAATCTCGGCGCCGTCGTATCCGGCCGCTCGAACGTCCGCGAGCACTCCGTCGAAGTCGTCGCCGGCACGTTTGCCGAAGACAATCAATTGGATGGACAATCGGGGCATGGTTCCTCCTCCGGGCAGATCCCGCCCGTGTTTGCGCAACTTCGGCCGGGGGCCTGTTTATCCCTCCCGACAGGAACACCGGAAACCGAGATTCCGATGAACTGGTTGGCGCATGTCGCGCTGGCGGGTGAGCATCCCGCCACCCGACTCGGGGCCTTGCTCGCCGATGCGGTCGGTCGTGACTTCACGCGCTTTCCCGTCGAGTTCCAGGTCGGATTGGCGTGCCACCGCTGGGTGGACGGATGGGTGGAGCGGCATCCCGGCATGCACGCGAGTCGCCAACGGGTCGTTTCGCTGCGACGACGATACAGCGCGATTGCCGTCGACTTCCTCTACGATCACTTGCTGGCGTCCCAGTGGGATGCCCACTGCCCACATCCGTTGGACAGGTGGGAACGAGAGTTTGTGGAATCGGCCCAACCGTGGGTCGAGACACTGGACTTGCCCGAGCCAGCGCGCGAACTCTGGAAATGGGCGACCGACCATCGGATCTTGGCGCGGTACCACGACAGGGATTGTCTCAGTGATGCAATGCGCCGATTCAGCCGGCGCATGGAGGCGCGCCTTGGGGTTCCGGTGGACCTGACTGCGGCGTTGCACGATTTGGACAACGACCCCGATGGATTCGAATCCGATTTTCAGTTGCTCTGGGCGGATCTCCGGAAGGCGTCGTGCAAGGAATTCCTGACGCCAGGATCGTAAAGTCATCCCATGCCGTTTCGAATTGCCGACAAGGGAAAACCCCTCGCCGTCGTGGTTGTCGACCCGTCCGCCTCCATTGCCGAGGCGCATGCCGCTGCCGAATTGCGACGGTGGATCCGCGAGGCCACCGGTGTGGTGCTGCCGCTCCAACGAACCACGGCACTGCCGGCAAAAACCAACGTCATCCTGGTAGGGCCCGGCAGGATTGCGCGGTCCGTTGCCAAGGACATTCCCTGGGACAAACTCGGCGATGAGGAAGCGATTATCCGCGCAAAGGGCAATCGCTTGATTCTGGCGGGGGGACGGCCACGCGGAACCCTGTACGCAGTCCATCGATTTCTGCAGAACGAACTGGGAATTCGCTGGTGGACACCCTGGGCCACGGCAATTCCCAAGCGGACAGTCTGCGAAATCGCCGAATTGGACCGTCGCGAAAAGCCGGCGTTCGAGGCTCGC
>CAZYBA010000203.1:0-6202 GCA_964646105.1 uncultured Armatimonadia bacterium | reverse complement strand
CCGTACACACGCGGGTTGCTGCGCAGTCTGCCCGAATCGACCGCACCGGGTGCCCCTTTGGAATTCATTCCGGGCCAACCTCCGGTCGCACCGGGGAACGATCTCGGATGCCCGTTCCGGGACCGGTGCTCCGATTGCCTGGGCGAGCTATGTGCCACTGCGGCGCCGGTGCGCCAACCTTCCCCGGGCAGAACGATTCGCTGTCATCTTCCCCTCGAGGGCGATGCATCATGTTGACCGTCGACAACATCCATGTTCGCTTCGGGTCGGGCAATCATCGCTTGCGCGCGGTAGACGGCGTTTCGTTCACAGTGTCCCGCGGGGAAACGTTGGGATTGGTTGGCGAATCGGGTTGCGGCAAGTCCACCACCGGACGCGCATTGTTGCGCCTGGTGCCGCTGGCCGACGGCACCGTGACATTCGACGGCATTTCCGTCCACCGCGCGTCGCAATCGGAGATCAGGACGTTGCGCCGGCGGATGCAGATGGTTTTTCAGGATCCGTTCGCTTCCCTGTCGCCGCGCCTGCGCGTGGGACAGATCATCGCGGAACCGTTGGAAATCCACCGCTGGGGCGCCACAACTGGTGAACGTCGCGACCGGGTAGCCCAGTTGCTCGAGGACGTTGGCCTTGGAGCGGGCGTGATCGACCGGTTCCCCCACGAATTCTCGGGAGGGCAACGTCAACGCATCGGTATTGCGCGTGCCCTGGCGTTGGAACCGGAATTGATCGTCTTGGACGAACCCGTATCGGCGTTGGATATCTCGGTGCGCGCCCAAGTGGTGAACCTCTTGATGCGCCTGCAACGGGAACGTGGCCTCGGTTATGTGTTTGTCGGCCACGATCTATCGTTGATACGGCATGTTGCGCATCGGGTGGCCGTGATGTACCTAGGCCGGATTGTGGAAACGGGACCGGCGGAAATGCTGTACCGAAATCCGCGCCACCCGTATACGCGATCGCTGTTCGCATCCGCGCCGATTCCAGACCCGACCCGTCGCAATGCGGCTCCTCCCTTGGAAGGCGACCCGCCGAGTCCATTCGCGATTCCCTCGGGTTGTCGATTCCGAACCCGTTGCGCCTTTGCGTCGGCCGAGTGCGAAACGACGGACGTTGGCCTGGCAACGGTAGAGGGCGAGCACCAAACCGCCTGCTTGCGCTGGCAGGAGTTGCCGGTGTGGAATCCCCCTGCCTGATGGCGTCGCGTTGTCATCGGGGACAACAACCGTTCCCATGCGGACACAGACAATCGGTTCGGTGACCGTCGACGAGTAGTTCTCTTAGTGTTTGCTACCAAAAACCAGGGGACATTTTCTGTAAGCGTCCCCGAGTCATGCCCCCGATCGGTGGTTTCACCAGAACCGCATGCCCCGGAGTGTTGGAATTGGCGACGCGCGAGGGGAGGACCAGCCCCGCAACGCGTCCAAGAACCACAAACCACACCTCGGGTCGATCGTCGAACCGGGAGAGAAAAAACCTGGACGTGTCCCCGGCACGCAAACCTCCGCTACAGACGCACTGCAATCAGCGAGCGGGTCAACGTTTCCGCTCCGACGACGGGGAATCGTGCCTCCCGCTCGATCCCGCGACGATTCGAGGCCGCACACCGGCGTACACAACAGAGCACCGTTCGCGTTGCGATCGATCGATTCCCGTGTCGTCCGATTAACGGACAGAATCGAGATGTTGTCAGCGGACCCGGATCATCTGCCCTGGTACCAAGACCCCCAAATCGCCGCCGTTCAACTCAGAGAGACGTGCCCTCGCATCGGATACCGTCTCGCCCGGTTCCGCATGGCGCCGCGCCAGACCGATGACCGTGTCGCCCGACTGAACTTTCAGGATAACCGGTGCGACGGAACGGCTTCCCGATTCACGGGAAGAACCCGCCCGAGCGATCGTCGCCCCGACCAACAAACCGACCAGCGCGGCCAGAAAGACCATGACCCGCCGGCGCGACGCTTCCTGACGGCGGCGCTTGCGTTCGAAGCGACGCCAACGCGCCAGATCCGATTGCGAGATTTCCATTCGTTCCAGCCGGATATCGATTTCGCGGGGGGTTGCAGTCATTGTGTTCTCCTCTAACTGTTGGGTCACTGCATGCATTGTGCAGAAATCCGGAAACAAACTTATGGCAAACGTTTGCGGATTTGTTTTACCTGTTTGCCTTTTGTTTGTCAAGCAAGTGTTTGCCCCGCGTCCCGGAGCCGGTACCGTTGGCATCCTCGCCACCACAGCAACCGTGAACGGGTTTTGTGTCTATGAATGAGACGTCAGGCGGACGTGACGGGTTCCTCGAGCAGGCGGAAGAAAGTCTCCACCGCACCACGCCCGCTCTCCCCCAACTCACGCGACCAATCGTTGACGTAGAGGTCGATATGCGAACGCATGACTTCGTCGTCCATGTCCGCCGCATACTGTCGGCACAGCGCCAAGGCTTCCTCGGCGTTGGACTCGGACCAAGCCAGACTTTCCCGCACCAATGCCTCGAGCCTCGAAACATCGCTTCCCAATGGCGCCGCGATCGCCCCGAGGGGAATCGGACAACCGGTCCTCTCCTCCCAGGCCTCGCCCAGATCCGCCACCAGGTGCAATCCATCGCGAGCAAACGTAAACCGTTTCTCATGGATCACCACCCCTTGGGCCCCCGGATCCGCACACAGGCGTGCATAGACTTCGTCAAACGGCGCGTAGCAAGGCAGGCGGGGCTCTTCACCGAGCCACGACCGGAGCAAAAACCGCGCCGTGGTCAGCTGTCCGGGTATCCAAACCGGGACATCCGGATCCCAGCCGCCGGCACCGTTGCGCAACAACAACGGTCCACATCCACGTCCCAACGCCCCGCCGCATTCCAGCAGAGCATGGGTCCGGCGGATGGACGGCCACGCCGCATAACTCACTTTCACGAGATCCCAGCCGTGGGCGCCTCGCGACGCCCTCTCGTTGAGGGTCTGGACGTCCTCGAAATCCGCTTGCGCACCGTCTCCCACCCGTCCCAGCAACAGACCGGCGAAAATCCAAACATCGTTCGGGCACGGCGATATGCCGATGCGCAACCTTCGCGTCACCGATTACCCGCCATTTCCATGACCATCTGCGCCGTTCGCCCCGCCCCCCCCGGTTCTCCAAGGCAAGCGGTCGCCTCCTTGAGATCCGCACGCATCCGAATCATCCGCTCCGGTTCCAGCAACAGCCCGATCGCCTCCGATGCAATCGCGTCCGGATTGGCATCCCCCTGAAGCAACTCCGGACAGATGCGCCGATCCGCCAACAGATTGGGCATCCCGATGTGCGCAGGGATACGCGAGCGAATCATTCGGAATTCCAGTTCGTGGGCCAGCCGATAGACAATCACCATGGGCTTCGCCAGGATCGCCGCTTCCAGCGTGGCGGTTCCCGACGCGGTCAACAGCAAGTCCGACACCGCCATGACATCGTAGGTTGCATTCTCCACCAGCAACAACGGAAAATCGCCGTCGCCCGGTACATCCCCCGATCGTTCAAACCAAGCCCGGTTCTTACGGGCCAGATCGGCAGTCCTCCCCTCGGCCGGCACAACCACCGGGCGGGGACCGAAACCTGTTTTCGACGATCGGGAAACACCCGAGGAACGTTTCCCAGACAACCACCGTCGCCGTGCCGCCTCGCGCGCGGTCTCGACCGTTTCCCGCCGAACTCCCGGCGCCAACGCCAGGACAAACTGGACGCCCGGAACCCGGCAATGAATCCGCGCGGCAGCGTCGAAAAGGACGGGCAATATCTCATGGATCTCTTGCCGCCGACTTCCCGGAAGGAGGCCGATCACCGGATGGTTGTCATCAATCCCATACCGGTTGACGAGCTCCGGAAGCGACGCCGACGGTTTGGCCAGATCCAGCATCGGATGCCCGACAAATGTCGCGTCCACCCCGAGTCGACGCAGTTCGCTCTCGCTCCACGGGAACGGAGTCGCCACCCGGTGCGCCGCTTGGTTCAATGTGGTGCCCCGCAACCGACGGCGCCAGGAACCGGGCGGGAAATACACGAGCACTTTGGTTTCAGGCAGGTGCCGGCGAACAAACGGACACAGTCCCTCCCACGGCCCAAAGCCGAGATGGAACGCCCCGGCGTCGATCGCAACCAAAACGTCCGGTCGACGCCGCAACACCTCCGCGTAGAGACGGCGTCGTTCCCGCAGCAGCCTCGGCAGCAGCGACAGGCCGGCAGCCAAACCGATCGCGCTGAAACGCGTGGAATCGAACAGGACATCGACCCCGGCGTCACGCATGCACGCACCGCCAACGCCCCAGAGGGAGACGTCTGGCCGAAGAGCCCGCAATTCGGCGGCGAGCTGACCGCCGGCCCGGTCCCCGGAGGCTTCTCCCGCGGTGATCGCCACCTGCATCGGGGACCCTATCTATCGCTTCGGACGGTCGTTCTGCCGTCCGGCGTTTCCGCTGGAAATCGGTTGGATGAACCGCACCAGCAAATCGAGTTCGGGGTTGGACTCGAGTTCCTCCGCGATAGCCGCCAGAGCCTGGGTCGTGTTCAGCTTCGACCGGTAAAGCAGCTTGTATGCATTGCGCAATACCGCGCGGGTTTTCGGCGGAATACCGGCGCGACGCAACCCACGGATGTTGAGTTCGAGTATGTCGGCCGGCCGGCCGTCAGCGAGCATGAACGGCGGAACGTCCTGCACCACCTTCGAGTAGGCACCGACCATGGCATATCGCCCGACACGCACGAATTGATGCAACCCAACCATGCCACCGATCACGACGTGGTCGTCGATCGTGACATGCCCGGCAAGTCCGGCGAACGAAGAGAGCATCACATGGGATCCGACCCGGCAGTTGTGCCCGACATGGACATAGGCCATCACCAGGCAATCGTCTCCGACCGTGGTTTCCTCACCCTCCCCGGTGGCACGATGGATCGTGGCCATTTCCCGGATATGGGTTCGGTCGCCGACGACAACCCGGGTGGGTTCGCCCTTGAACTTGTAGTCCTGGGGGGGTCCCCCGAGAACGGCACCGGAGCGCACTTCGCAGTCCTCGCCCAATGTGACCAATCCCTCGAGCACCACATGCGGACCTATGGACGTCCGGGCGCCGACGACGCAGCCCGGGCCGACGATGGAGTACGGACCGACCCGTACACCATCGCCGAGGGTGGCGCTCGGATCGATCAGCGCGGTCGGATGGATCAGCGAGCCATCGTCAAGCTTCGTGGAGGTAGCTTCGCTCATTCAGTTCTCCGGGCTGTCGACAAACGCGAAACAAATCTGAGCTTCGCATACCACCTTGCCGTCGACCTTGGCGATGCCTTTCACCCACCCGATGTCTCCGCGGGTCTGCACGACATCGACCTCGATCTCCAGAACGTCACCCGGCACAACCGGTCGTCGGAAACGGGCTTTTTCGATACTTGCCAGCAACGCCAATCGCCCTCGATTCTGCGGGAGCATCAGGAAAATCGCACCGCCGGCCTGGGCCAGCATCTCCAGCTGGAGCACGCCGGGCATGATCGGATTTTCAGGAAAATGACCGGTGAACTGCGGTTCGTTGGCGGTCACATTCTTGCGGGCGACAATGCGCTTGCCCGGATCGACCTCGAGGATGCGGTCGACAAGCAGGAACGGGTAGCGGTGGGGCAGGATCCGCATCAGGCTGCGGATATCAATCGGGACGGTGGTCTCGTTTTCCAAAAGTATCTTCCTCAGCGGCACACCTGTGCGATCGCACGTGCCAATTCGTTGTTCAAGCGATGGCTGGGACGGTACGCGAAAATGGCCGCATTCGGCAGCGGACCCGCCAAGGCCAAGTCGCCGATCAGGTCCAGCAGTTTGTGGCGTGCCAGTTCGTTACGGTACCGCAACGTCACACTATATCCCGTCGGTTCCACCACCACCGCGTTGTCCAGCGACGCGCCCTTGGCCAAACCGGCCGCCAGCAGCTGATCCACTTCCTCGCGAAACCCGAATGTCCGGGCCGGGGCGATCGCGTTGGCGAAATCGGTCCGGGCTCCGTAATGCGCCTTCTGCTTTCCCACCACCGGATGGGCAAAATCGATCACGACGTCCAATACGGCGCGCCCGCGGCGCGGAGACGCGATGACGAACGCCCCGTTTTCCCCCAGGACCTCGATTTCATGCGGCAACTGCGGCCCCGGCGCACTTTCGCCGGTCAAACCCGCGTCCCGCAAGACATCCACCCAAGCGGCG
>CAZYBA010000202.1:0-6221 GCA_964646105.1 uncultured Armatimonadia bacterium | reverse complement strand
GCCATCAGGCACGCCATGATTCCCAAACGCACCTTTTGATGAATGACATCGTCGAGGGCGTCCAGCATGCCGGACGGATCGAATTGACGTTGGGCGGACATCACCGGGCCTCCACGCGCTACCAGCCGTGCTTCCGGCCCATCCACAGCCCGTAGAGCATGTGGAAGCCTCCGAACGACAAGGCCATGAGAGCCCTCGGGCCGACCGGGGACGTCACCGGCAACAACAACGTCAGTGTCCCGACAGCCAGGAACGCCCACCCGAGAACCGAGACCTCCTTCACCGACATCATGCCGATGGAAAGCAACGACATCGCGTAACAGATCATCCACAACCCGTAGACATACGGACCGACAGATTCCGGACGCAACAGGTAATGGAGGGTGGTGGCGATTCCCGCCACAAGGCCCGGGGCGACCGCCCGGGCCAGTTGCCGACCCAGCGGAGAATTCGCGACCTTGCCGACCCGCGCGGCACGACGTTTGGTGAGAACAATATCCAGCGATGCCGAGACCGCCAATGTGACGCTCCAGAGCAGGACAAAGCCGCCACGGCTTTCGGGTTTGGACGGGTCGCCGATCACCGACGACGCAAGGAAACAGGCGATCAGAGCCACCAAGCCGGCGAGCAAGCCCGAAAGTCCACTCAACGTGGAGTGCCGCGTGGAGCGTTCCATCGCGTGGCGGATCAGGCGCAGGTTTTCCTCCGCCTCGGAAACCGAGGTCACGATCTGGAACACAGGGCTTCCGCCGGGTTCGGAGCACGCTTTTTTGGCTTTGCCGGGCAAAGTAGACACAGGTTGGGTATACCCCGCGACCCGGTGGACGTCAAGCAGGGGGCTGACGCAGCGCCTGTCCGTGACTCGGGAACGCCCCCGAGGCACGGACGGCAGCGGCGATCAGACGACGGACTGGGACGATTCCCCGGCAGGCGCCAACCGGCCCCGCTGCCGCGCCAGCAATTTGTTCAAGGCATTGAGGTAGGCCCGGGTCGCCGCGACAATGATGTCGGTGTGAGCGGCATTTCCCGAGAAAATGTCGTCGCCCGAACGGACGCGGATGGTGACTTCCGCCAAGGCGTCCGTCCCCTCGGTCACCGATCGCAGGCTGATCTCGATCAGTTCGTTGGGCACCTTCACAATGCGGTTGACAGCCCGGTAGACCGCATCCACCGGTCCGTTGCCCGTATCGGCGTCCAGAATCGACGCTTGGTTGCGGTGCTTCAACTTCACCGTCGCGGTTGGCAGGGCTGCGTCACCGCAGGTCACCTGTACCTGTTCCAAAACATACAACTGATCGGACTGACGTTCTTCATCCGACGCGAGCGCCTCGAGGTCTTCGTCGTAGACCAACTTCTTCTGGTCCGCCACCTTGAGGAATCGTTGGTAGACCTTCTCGAACGCTTCGTCGACCGTGTACGTGTGCCCGAGCACTTCCAGCCGGTGACGCAGGGCATGGCGGCCGGAGCGCGGGGACAGCACAATCTTGCTCTCGCTGATTCCCACGTCGGCCGGGTCGATGATTTCGTACGTCGACCGTTCCTTGAGCACGCCGTCCTGATGGATACCGGACGAATGTGCGAAAGCGTTGGCGCCGACAATAGCCTTGTTGGGCTGGATCGGAATGCCGGTGCGTGCGCCGACCAGGCGGGAAGTCTTGTGGATCTCGGTGGTGACAATACCGGTGTGGGCGCCCCCGTACTGGTCACTACGCACCTTGAGGGCCATCACCACTTCCTCGAGCGCGGTGTTTCCCGCCCGCTCGCCGATGCCGTTGATGGTGCACTCCACCTGCCGAGCGCCATTGCGCACCGCCGACAGAGCGTTGGCGGTGGCCATGCCCAGGTCGTTGTGACAATGGGCGGAGAAGACGACATTCTCGGAGCCGGGCACCCGGGAGAGAAGCATGGCAAAGAGCGCCCCGTATTCGTCGGGGGTCATGTAGCCGGTGGTGTCGGGAACGTTGATGACCGTCGCGCCAGCGCGGATCACAGCCTCCACGACGCGGCAGAGGTAGTCGGGGTCGGCCCGACCGGCGTCCTCGGTGAAATACTCGATATCCTCGCACCCCAGGGCCCGCGCATGGCGAACCGCCGCCACCCCGATCTCGAGGGCTTCGTCCCGGGTCTTCTTGAACTTGTGCTTGAGGTGGTTGTCGGAAACCCCGAGGCCGGTGTGGATCCGGGGACGTTTGGCGCCTTTGAGCGCTTCCCAGGCGACATCGATGTCCTTCTGGACCGCGCGGGTGAGTCCGCAGACGGTGGGACGTTCGACAGCTGCGGCGATGCGCTGGACTGCTTCGAAGTCGCCCGGCGACGAAATCGGGAAGCCGGCTTCTATGATGTCGACCCCGAGGCGTTCTAGCTGGCGGGCAATCTCGATCTTCTCATCGATATGGAGCGCGGCCCCGGGCGATTGCTCGCCGTCGCGCAAGGTGGTGTCGAAAATTTGGATACGGTTGCCCATGGAATCAGCCCTTGCGACGGCCAAAATCGGTGATCAATTCGGCGAGGGCGTCGCACCCCTCTTCCGGAAACGCATTGTAGATACTGGCCCGCAACCCACCGACATTGCGGTGCCCCGGGAGACCGTCCATGCCGGCCGCCGCGGCTTCGGCAAGGAATTCCTTCTGGAGGTCCGGATTGCGCAGTCGGAACGTGATGTTCATCCACGAGCGATCGCCGGGCACCTGGACACACGGGTCCCAGAACGAAATTGCGGAATCGAGGGCGCCGTAGATTCGCTCTGCCTTGCGCCGGTTGCGCTCGGCGATGGCGGCAATGCCCCCTTCGGCCTGAATCCAGCGCAGGACCAATGTCAGGACATAGATCGAGAAGACCGGCGGGGTGTTGTAGAGCGATTTCTTGGCTGCCTGCACCGCGAGCGAGAGCATCGGGGGAAGGTCGGCGCGGGCGGATTCGAGGAACGACTTTCGCATCACCACCATGGTGACCCCGGCCGGGCCGGCATTCTTCTGCGCCCCGGCGTACAGCACGTCGAAACGGGAATGGTCGCGGTCGACCCCGAAGATATCCGAGGACGCGTCGGCGACCAGCGGGACTCCGCGGGTGTCGGGCAGGGCATGCATCTGCGTGCCCTCGATGGTGTTGTTGGTGGTGATGTGCAGATAGCGGGCATCGGGCGCCAGATCCCACTCCGACGGAAGACGGTCGTGGTTGGTTTCGGCGGACGTCCCGGCGCACCGCGCATGCCCCACCAGACGGGCGCTCTCCAGTGCCTTGGCGCCCCATTCCCCACCGACCACATAGTCGGCCACATCGCCTTGGCCCAGGAAGTTCATCGGAACCAGCGCGAATTGCGTGGACGCCCCGCCGCCCATCAGGGCAACGGTGTGGGTTTCGGTCGACAACCCGAGCACCGACAGAACCCCGGCAAGCGCTTCCTCGTGGATGGCGTCGTACCGTTTGTCGCGGTGGCTCATCTCGAGGAGGGACATTCCGGAGCCGGCGAATTCGCGGACGGCGTCGGCGGCTTCTTGAAGGCCAGGAACCGGGAGAACCGCCGGTCCGGCGCTGAAGTTGTAGATACGGTTCATGGCTTGTCGGGTGGGTTAGCCGGCCCTCGGGACGGCCGGGAGATGGTTTGGCGATCAGACGTTCTGCGGGGGGCCGGCGAACGTTCCGGACGAGATTCGGACGCGGTTCCGCGTACCAGATTCGACAGTGTGACAAACTCGTAGCCCTGCTTGCGCAGGCGACGGACAATGCCCGCCAGTGCTTCGAGCGTGTTGTCGGGTGCGTTGTGCAGCAGGACGATCGCCCCGGGGACGGTATTGGCCACGACATAATCGGCGAGTTCAGCAGGCCGGTGGGGTGGCTTTTCAAACGCGTAGCCGTCGACGGTCCAGTAGCCACCGTCCATGCCGAGCGACGCCGCACAGCGTGACACGGTGTTGTTGAGTTGCCCTCCCGGTGGCCGGTAGAAGCGCGGGCGTACCCCGACCGCATCGCGGATTACGACCGATGCCCGGCAGAGCTCGCGCCAAATGTCGTCGGTGGAGAGGTCGGTCAGGTCGCGGTGGGTATGGCTGTGGTTGGCGAGTTCGTGGCCCTCGGCATCGATGCGCTTGAGCAGGTCCGGACACATCAGCGCGCGTTCCCCCACGATGAAAAACGTCGCGGGAACGTTCAGGTCGCGCAGTTGGTCAAGCAACACCGGGGTGCGGTCCGGCAACGGATTCGGTCCGTCGTCGAACGTAAGCGCCACCCGTTTCCTGTTGGCAGGTCCTTGCCAGTAGCCGGTTCCCGGAGTGACATAACGCCGATTGAATCGTTGCACCGAGCCCTTGGCATCGCGGTACGCAGGTTCGATCGCGCAGACATTCTCCAGAGCGGAGAGGGCCCCTTCCGTATCGCCGCGACGCGCGGCAATGGTAGCGAGCTCGGTGTAGGCGGCGCATCGGCTTGCAACCGGGGCAATACCCTTGGCAAGGCGCGCTTCGAACGCTTCGCGCCAATCGGGGTTGGACGGATCGGGTTCCAGTTCGGACCGCTCCGGATGAGCGACCAAAAGTTCGGTGGTCCGAATATCGATGGCCCGTCCACGACGATCGTAAAAGTCGATGGTCAGTGCATAGCGGCCGTCGTCGACGCGGCGCGTATCCCAATTACCCTCGAACGGCTTGGTATTGACAACTATCCGGATGTTTCCGGCAATGGTGTAGACCACCATGGTGGTTCCGGAGGGAACGATTCCCGGTTCGAGACGCGCCACGCCCGACAATCGGCCGCGGGCTCCCCCCATTCGGGCCGTCGCCTTACGTTCGCTCGCGCCCGCCTGCAATGGTCGTTCGGGGAGGAACGTCGCCAAAACCCCTTGGTTTTCCTCGAATCGTTCCCCGGCGGACTCGGCGAGCAGCGTCTTCAAAAACCGCTCCCCGCGGGCGTAGTCGCCGACACGGACTGCGGAAATCCCGGCGAGATGGGCGAGAAACAGATCCGAGTCGGCCGGTTCGAGCGCCGACAACGCATCCGCGACCGGATCCGGCCTCCCGTCGATCAGGTCGACATACAGCGCCAACGGCCGCGCGGACTCGACACCGTCCGCGACCAAGCGACGCAGTCCGCGGCGGGCATCCGAATTGCCGGCACCCACCCGGGCGGTCAACAACATCCGGTCGGCAAGGGGATCGACAGGCTCGATGGTCTGGGCGCGCTTCGCGGCGGTCTCCGCACCGTTGAAATCACCGGTTTGCAGCCGCAACACCGAAAGGGCCAACCAGGGCAGGCGGTCCGCCTTGTCCATTTCCAGCGCACTGCCGACATGCAGCGCAGCGTCTCGGTAACGCTGCCCCGAAAGAGCGTCCAAAGCCTTGTCGAGCGCAGTCGCGAACGCGGGTCCTCCACCACGACGCACAATCGAGGTCGGGTGGGAAATGGGGCCGCCGGAACGAAAAAGCGCCGGGCCGCTTGGGCCGGCGCTTCCCTGCGCGGCGGGTCGTTGACTCCCGCTTGCCATCTTCCCCAGTATATCAGCCAGGGGAGACCGACTTAGGCCAATCCTGCCGAACTCCACCCTTTAGAGCCATCCCGGAATCGGTCGCGCAAGTCCGCCCGCAAACCTCTCTCACAATGCCTTCACCCGATCCGAGGGCCGGTTGCCTATCCAATGGAACAGCGGGTCCAGGACCAGCTCAAACGGTTCCTTTTCGGAGGTCAGAACCAGTTTGTTCTCGCCCGGCACCATCGAAGCGTTCGCCTCGCTCAACACCTTCCCCGTGAACCCGCGCCGGTCCCCTCGGTCCGCCAGCCACACCGAAACGGTATCGGAGAACGCCGCCGCAGTCTCGTTGCCACCCGAATTCGACTCCCGGCTCTCGAGAGCAACTGTCGCCTCCACTTTCCACCTTCCATCCGCCTGACGCGTCTTCTTGGCGTCGACAATCCGGAAGTCGACCAACGCAATGCGACGGAACTGGCTCCCGATCCACGCCTTCTGTGCGGGGAATGTCGTTTCCAAATGCGCGACGAAGTCCTCGCCGGTCGGATAGGGCGCCGCGCCGAAGGCATGCGTCCGGGCAAATGCAGCGATCGCCCCGTTCAATGCCTTTTCGCCCACGCGCCCGGCGAGCGCGCCCAGGACCAACGAACCCTTGCTGTAGTGGATGTAGTCCTGATGCTGGACACGCGCCAGCGGATTCTCACCAAGGCGGTCCGCACCACGGCCGCGCAGGTAACGATCCAGATTCTGCTGAGCCGCACGC
>CAZYBA010000201.1:0-6242 GCA_964646105.1 uncultured Armatimonadia bacterium | reverse complement strand
GGGCGCAGCCCAAGGGCGCAGGCGTATAATGCCGGTCATGCCCACCCCCTTCGTCCACCTGCACAACCACTCCGAATTCTCGTTGCTGGACGGTGCGTCGAAGATCAAGGACATGGTCAAGTACGCGGTCGAGATGGACATGCCGGCCATCGCGCTGACAGATCACGGGGTCATGTACGGGGCGTTCGAATTCTACAAGGCCGCTCGTGCCGCCGGCATCAAGGGAATCGTCGGCTGCGAACTCTATGTCGCCACCCGTGGACGTACGGACCGCGATCCGCGCCGGGACGGCAACCACCATCTGGTGGCGTTGGCGAAGAATGAAATTGGCTACAAGAACCTGATGAAACTGGTCACCAAGGCCAGTTTGGAAGGGTTCTATTACAAGCCCCGTGTCGACAAGGAACTGCTCGCCGAACACCACGAGGGTCTCATCATCAGTTCCGCCTGCATGGGGGGGGAACTCGCCCAGGCGGTGATGAAGGAAGGCACCGAAAGGGGCAAGGATGTCGCCGCTTGGTACCGCGAAGTCTTCGGCGACGATTTCTACCTCGAGGTGCAGGGGCATCATGCCGACGGCCAGTGGAATGTCAACGAGGAAGTACGCCGCATCGCCCGCGCCATGGGCATCAAGATGGTCGCCACCAACGACAGCCACTACCTGCGCGCGGAGGACGCATCCGCACACGATGTGCTGATCTGTGTCCAGACCGGCACCACGGTCAACGATCCCAAGCGCATGCGTTACGAGCCGCGCGAGTTCTATCTCAAGCCTTATTCCGAAATGATGGGCGCGTTCGAGACCTTCGCGCCCGACGCCATCGAAAACACATTGGAAGTGGCTTCCAAGATCGAACTCGAGATCGAAACCGGGCGGGCGCCGATGCCCGTGGTGGGGATTGACGAGGGCGGTGACGCGCAGTCCACGATGGAGCGCCTCGCTTGGGAAGGGTTGGAACGTCGCCTGCCCAAGCACGCCGGCGAACACAAGGACCGCCTCGACTACGAATTGGACATTGTCAAGAAAACGGGCTTTGCCCAGTACTTCTTGATTGTCCGAGACATCGCCCAACACGCCCGGCAGAGCGGCATTTTCTTCGGTGTGCGCGGCTCCGCTGCCGGATCGTTGGCGTCGTATTGCCTTGGAATCACCGACCTCGACCCGGTGGAGTACGACTTGACGTTCGAACGGTTCCTCAACCCGGAACGTGTGACCATGCCGGATATCGACATGGACTTCGAGGACACCCGACGCGGGGAAGTGATCGAACATGTCACCAGGAAGTACGGCAAGGAAAATGTCGCCTACATCACGACATTCGGGACGTTGGGGGCCAAGGCGGCGATTCGTGACGCCGGGCGGGCACTGGATATGCCGTTGCCCGACGTGGACCGTATCGCCCGCATGGTGCCGGCCATGCCCTTGGGACTGTCCATCGACAAAGCCATGCGCGGATGGCCCGAAAAGGACTACGCCGGCAATCCGGAGATGGTGGCCGCCTACGAGAACGAGGAACTCGCAAAATCGCTCCTGGACACCGCGCGCCAGATCGAAGGCATCACCCGCACGGAATCGGTCCACGCCGCCGGAATCATGATTTCCGACCGGCCGCTGGTGGAATACACCCCCCTGCGCCGGCTCAACGATGGTTCGGCAGCCACCCAATACCCGCACAGCTCGCTCGAATCCATCGGGCTGCTGAAGATGGACTTCCTCGGCCTGGTCAACCTTTCCATCCTCGGTAGAGCGGTGAAACTGATCGCGCAGACCCGCGGCGATGCGGTCGATGTCTGGAACATTCCGCTCCACGACGACGATCCACGGGCACGCAAGGCCTACGACATGCTCGGCCGCGGGGAAACCACCGGGATTTTCCAGCTCGAATCCGCCGGCATGCGCAAGTACATTGTCGAGCTCAAGCCCAACTCGGTCAAGGAACTCTCCGCCATGGTGGCGCTTTACCGCCCCGGTCCCTTGGCACACATTCCGCGCTACATCCGATCCAAGTTCGACCCCAGCCAAATCAGCTACACGCACCCACTCCTCGAACCGATTCTCAAGGACACCTACGGAGTCATCGTCTACCAGGACCAGGTTCTCAAGATCGTCCAGGCGGTCGCCGGATTCTCGCTCGGTCAGGCCGACCTCCTGCGCCGTGCAATGGGAAAGAAATCGGTCAAGGAGATGGAGAAACAGCGCGAGGCTTTCCACCAAGGGGCGAAGGAGCGTGGAATCGGTGAAAAGGTCGCCGGGCAGATCTTTGCCGAGATCGAACCGTTCGCGGGGTATGCCTTCAACGGTGCCCATGCCGCGTGCTATGCGATGGTGGCGTACCAGACCGCATACCTCAAGGCCAACTACCCCGCCGAATATCTCGCCGCGCTGATGGCGTCGTACATCGACAAGACCGAAAAAGTCGTCAACACCATCGAAGAGTGCGAACGTCTCGGCATTGAGATCCTTCCCCCCGATGTCAATGCGTCCAACGGCGATTTCCTGGTCAGCGAGCCGACGCAACCCCGGTACCAGGGGGCCATTCGCTTCGGATTGCTCGCCATCAAGAACATCGGAAGGGCTCCGATCGATGCGATCCTCGCGGCACGGGCGAAGGGGGGGATTTTCACCTCCCTAGACGACTTTTGCAGGAGGGTCTTCGCGGAAGGCCTCACCAGCAAATCGGTCGTGGAAATGTTGATCAAGGCCGGCGCGTTCCGCAGTATCCATCCGAACATCAGGGCATTGATCGAAACCCTTGACGACTGTGTGGCGTCGGCGCAACGCGGCGCCAAGGATGCCGCCGCGGGACTGATGAGCCTCTGGGGTGACGATGCGGGTGAGGACGCCGTGGCGATCGCGTCGATTCCCGAATTGCCCGATCTCCCCGACTATTCGCGCGGCGAACGACTCTCGTGGGAGAAGGAATACCTTGGGCTCTATCTCACCGAACACCCGGTGAAGCCGTTCGAACCCGAACTGCGACGCAAGCACAGGGCCTGGCGCTCCGACCAACTCGGCGAGAGCACCCCGAACCAGCAGGTGGTGGTGGGGGGAATGGTCGCTGAGGTTCGAACCCGTTACACGAAATCCGGGCAGGCCATGCTCAATGTCGTCATTGAAGACACGGCAGGATCGGTCCCTGTGACTTTTTTCCCCAAGGCAGCAGCGGAACATGGGAAAAACCTCTTGGTCAACTCCGTGGTTGTCATCACGGGCAAGGCGCAGCACCGCGAGCGCATTGTTCGCGCCGCCGAACCCGATGAGAACGCGTCTGCCGAGGGCGAGCGTAACGTTCAAATCGAACTGATCGCCGACAAGCTCGAGGTGGTTGTGGCCAATGCGATGGCCGCCGACGCGCGTCCGCGCACGATCCACGTCCGAGTTGACGCGCAGGCACGCAATGTCCTCAGGATGGTCAAGGAGATGCTCGGGAGCAAGGAAGGCGGTTCCGCCTTGATCGTCCATGCCCAAACCGCCGATCAGGAAGTCTTGATCCGCACCAATCTCCAGGTCGACCCGGATGACGGCCTCCTGGAGCAGGTGCGACGTATGCTCGGGGGGGGGCAGCGTCGCGTTTGGGTGGAATAGACCGGTCGAAAAGCGCCCGCGACTCGGGGGCCGTCGAGCGGACGCGTGTCCGGCGATGTCCCATCGGTGCGGGGAAGCCTTTTCCGCGATGGGCAACGCCGAGCTACTGAAACGGGGGCCCCGTCGAATCGACGAGGCCCTCTTGCCTTGATGTTTAGGAACGGTGGCCGGTCAAGCGTATCGTCGCCAACGATGCACGGTTCAAACCGGATCGCCGACGGCACGGGACAGACGCGCCAGCGCCGCCAACAAGTCGTGGCGTGCATTGACGGCATTGGTTTCGGCTTGGACGAGGGCCGTTTGGGCGTCGTTCACCGCGAGTTGCGTGTCCACTCCCTCGCGGTAGCGCACTCCCGCGAGACGGAAGGCTTCGCGCGCCTCCGCGAGCGACGACCAAGCGGTCCTGGCACGCTCGTCTGCGTCACGGACCGCGATGGCTGCCTGTTGCACCTCGGATTGCACGCCCCGGCGGAACTGTTCGGATTGGATCTGCGCGGAGCGCTCATCCGCATGGGCCGACTCGATCCCGGCGCGTGTCGCGCCACCGTCGTAAATCGGGGCCGTTACCGTGATCGAAAGCGAGCCGGTCGACTTCTCGTTGGCCACCAACGCCGGATTCGGATTGTAGTTTCCGGAGAGAGCAACAGTCGCGAAAGGCTCCAGATTTCGGCGGGCCAGCCGCGTCGCCTTCGAAGCTTTCTCGATGTTGAGGGTCGCCTGGCCGACTTCGGGACGCTGACGCATCGCGCGTTCCATCAGGACGGACTCCGTCAGGTCCGGCAAGCGGGGCAGTTCCGGTTTCTCGGAAAGCAACGGCATGGCGGGGGTTTCGATGGGGGTCGACGGGTCGATTCCCAAACTGTTCGCGAAAGCGTTTCCCGCCGCCAAACGTTGGTTCTTCGCAGAAATCAGGGATTGCCGATTGTTGGCCACTTGGGTCTTCGCACGCAGTACATCGAACGCGGCGACCGTGCCGGCTCGGAACTGGGACTCGCTCACCCGCAGCGACTCGTCGCTTTGGGAGACTGCCGCCTCGGCAACCCGGACCAAGGCATCTGCGCGCAGCAGGCCGTACCACGCGGTCTTGACCGCAAGGGCCACTTCGAGACGAGTTCGCTGGATCTCGAGCAGTACACTGCGCTCTTCAATGGAACCGATTTGTGCGGCAGTGCGAACGATTCCGGTCAAGTCGACCAGTTGGGTGATCCCCAGCCGGACCGAGCGCTGATCGAGGGACGGCGTTCCAAAAAAGCCCGAGCCACCACCGTCGCCGGACCCCCCCGAGTCCCCGCCACCGTCATCGGTTTGGCGGCTGCGGGTAGGGGAGGTTGCCAGCGGGATCGGGGCCGAACCGGGGGGCTGGATCGTCAGGCCGACCGGGAACGGGTTTTGGATCTGAGATGGCGAGACACCGAAGCCTCCGCCACCAAACGCGGCACCCAGACCCGATAGACGGGTGTAGGTTCCCGATGCGGAAATGTTCGGTCGGGAGGCAGCGGCGAGTATCTGTTCGGTCGCCAGTCTAGTCTTCGAGAGGCGTTGCTCCGCCAATTGCAACGAAGGGTGATGGGTTGCGGCAAGGCGGAGAGCGTCCTCCAGCGACCGGACCGCCATCGTTGGACTGGATTGCGACCAACCCAAGGCGGGGACAGCACAAAGAAGCGATGTGAGTGGGATGATGTTGGTGGTGCGCATGGGTTTTCGGTGGCGACTGAGCCGCTACCCGAAATACACACCGGCATCCGGCATGGTTCCGCGTTTTTGGGGGGACTGCGCCGGTCGCCCGAACAGCCGACCGTCGGGACCGACACGGAAACGGCCCCATTCGACAAAGCCCAGCGCATTGGGGTCGATGGATGGTGGCATTCGGATACGCAATGCGTCTTTGTCGAGGTCCCAACCTTCCAGTTTTCCGAGGCAGCGGAATCTCCGGTCGTGGCCGTGCAGACCGACGATCAATCCGTTGAGGAAATGGAACGAGACGACACGTAGTTTGGAGGCACCCAATGATTCGGCCGCCCAACTCGCATTGGCGTCCCATCCCGATGGAAAGCCGGGTACCGTCGTCCACAACGTCAGGACCCCGCGGTCGTCCCGATCGCCTCGGCAAATGGGAATTCCCAGTGCTGTCGAAGCCCATTGGCAGCGCTGAGGCGGCAGCGTCGCACCGTTGCCGAGGCATGTCCCGATCTGCATGGTCAACGACGGGTCGACTTGACGGACCACTGTGTCGTCGAGTGCCTTGGATATTTTTCCCGCGAAAAGCAGCGTGCGTTCCTCAGGTGATTTACGGCGCTCGTGCAGGTCGGGCAGCAAAACGTCGGGTTGGATTCCCGTCAAGGTGGTCAGGAGTCGCGTCAGACCGGCCTGTTGTTCTGTATGGGCGATGGCGGTGATTCGTGCGGGTGTTGTCAGATTCAAAAGCGACGGCAACCAAGCAGCGCCGCCGGCCGGTCCCAGGGCCGGGGGAACGTCCAAGCGGACGTGATCGATCCCGGGGTGATGGCGAGCCCTCTCCAGCAGGAAGGCGACCTTGGCTAGGAACACGTCCGGCGCGATCGACGGGCTGAGGATTCCTGAGAAGCAACATTCGACAAGGCGCAATGGGCGCGTTGAGCCCCCGTGTTCGTTCCGCACCGCCAAAGCCATGGTTCCC
>CAZYBA010000200.1:0-6282 GCA_964646105.1 uncultured Armatimonadia bacterium | reverse complement strand
AAACCTTGGGAGTCCCGGACCACGGTATTGTAGGAACCGGTTAACGTCCCGCGGGCTCCGAAACCGAGTGGTAGCGGCCTTTTTCGGGATTTACCAACCGCTGGACCGTGCCGGATGGCCAGTGGATCTCGACCCGTTCCACACCCGTCGCCGACCCGATTCCCACCACAATCCGCGGGTCGGACGCGCTCAGATACGAGCCGTCGGCGTGGGCATGGCGCACCACGCGTCGGCCTCCGGCCTCGACTATCACCAACGCACCGGTTCCGTCCCGCGGCGATCGGGTTCCGGTCAATGAAAATCCAATCCATCCGCCGGGGGACGGATGGGTGTTGCGCAGGAGGCGCGGGGCACCGTCGCTGTCGACCAACAGCAAATCCACCCGGCCGTCGTTGTCCACATCTCCCGTTGCCAGTCCCCGCCCGACAACGGGCTCGGTGATTCCCGGTCCGCATTGCGCACTGCGGTCGACAAACGCGCCCCGGCCATTGTTGTGGAGTATCTGGGACGGTTGTCGGAACGTGGTTCCGGCACGCAGCACGGACGTGTTGTCCTGCACATGTCCGTTGGTGACCGCCAGATCGAGGTGGCCGTCGTTGTCGACATCCACCCAGCGCAACCCGAATGTCACAAACGGCTTGGTGGCGGAACCAGTGCCGTTCTCGGGACCGACGTCTCGGAAAAGGTCCGCCCCGTCGTTCATGTAGACCGACATCGGCTCCCCCTCGAAGGTAGCCACCGCCAAATCCAGCTTGCCGTCCCCGTCCGCGTCGCCCCAGTCCACTCCCATCCCGCCGTGCAGTCTGCCGTCGCGGTCGTACGCGGTCCCGGAGCGGTCGCCGATGTTGGTGATGCGCAAACCGCCGCTGGTTTCGATTTTCCAGAGATCTCCCGGTGCTTCGTCGTTGGCGATGGCCACCCTCAGCGCGCCGGAGACGTCGGGATCGGTCACCGCCACCCCGAGCCCACGACCCCGGCTGGTCGCACCACTGGCCCGGGTGACATCCTGGAAACGGCCGCTCCCGAGATTTCGGTAGATGTTGGCGCTCAAGGGAAGGTACTCGCGGGGACCGCAGGCGGCCAGTACGGGATTGCCGGACGTGTCACGGAAATCGCAGAGGACACGGGTCCCCTTTTCCGGTTCGAAACGCACATAGTTGGCAACCATCAGGTCGAGTTTGCCGTCGCGGTCGATGTCGGCGAAGGAGCTCGACGTTCCCCAGGGTTGGTCGGGAATTCCCGAAGTTCGGGTGATGTCGACAAACCGTCCGCTGTCGTTGCGCCAGAGCACCCCGGAGCGATACCCCGCCAGATAGACGTCCGGGTCGCCGTCGTTGTCGATGTCGCCGACTGCGATGCCCTGTACCGGACGCAGTGGAGTCGGAAGGTTTTCGATCGGCGTAAAGCCCCCTCTGCCGTCGCCGAGGAAACCCGCCGGGGGATCGGAGGCGATCAGGATGTCGAGGTGGCTGTCCGAGTTGATGTCAAGGAACGCCGCGCCGTTGCCAATGGTTTGGAGCAGGCTGAGAGGACGTTTGCCCGGGAGAGTGACCCGTAGTTTGCCGAGGGGCGATTGCCCGCCGATCTCGGTGAACCATGCGGACGACGTTGCGGATTGGTCGGGTCGCTGTGCCTGCTGCCGTCCGCAACCGGTCAGGATGAAAGCGGCGGCAGCGGCGGCAACGAGGCGCATGGGTCAGGGAGCGACGGCGAGGGAGCCCATCGGGTCCCACGGATCGAGGATTGCGGGATCGGTGTCGAGCAGCGCGATCACTTCGGCCGGCACATGGCGTCGGTCGACCACCACCTCGTAGAGGTATTCGTCAAACCAGGCGTCGGTCATGGACATGAATCCCTTGTCGCCGCCGGCTTCGCCCCAGGAGTTCTCAACCCGCCATTTCACCGGATTGCCGTGATCGTCGATATCGACACCGGCGAGGACCATGGCATGGGTCATCAGGCTTTGTCCGTAGTCGAGACGTGCAGCCTTGTCGAGGTCCAGATTCGTTCCGTAGAGGGTGTCGTACTCGTAGAGGGACAGGTCCATTGTTCCGAGATCGCGGTCGAACATCTTCCCGACGTCGCAACCGAACCACACGGGCTTGCCGTCGCGCACCATCGCCACCGTGGCATCCTTGAGGGTCTGCATCGGGACATTCAGGTAACGGACCGGGTAACCGCCGACCACGTTTCCGAGGTATCCGACCGTGTAGAGGCGGTGGAATTGCTTGCTGTCCTGCGGGCAGTGGATCAGGCAGACCATCTCGTGAAGGTCGGTGCCCACAAACTGGTTGTAGAACTGCTGCGGGGTGATGTCCCCGGCGCGGTGGAAGAGTTTGTCCTTGTCGCGCCATTGCCAGTGGAATTGGGACGGCGGTTCGCCAAGGTGGGTGGCCAGCATCCGGTAGATCGCGGGCAGGACCGCGTCCTTGCGGCTACGCAATTGGGCAGCGGATTCGCCGGACGCGTGTGCGGCGCGTAATTCGTGTGCGGTTCGGCGCAGCTTGAGGGTGATCAAGCCGTTCATGACCCCGGAATTCGATGAACTGTGGGTTTCGGGCATGGTTTCCTTGGGCACCACGCCGTACTTCTCAATCAGGTTGACAAACATGTCCCACTGCCCACCGTCCTGGAGCGGGCTTGCGCAGAGCCAGTCGATCAGGCGACTGCCTTGCGGTTCGGACAACGTGGAAAGGATGCTCTCGAGGAAGTAGTTGGCCTTTTCGAACTTGTCCCAGAACATCAGATAGTTTTGGGAAAGTTCGAAGTCCTCGACACCGAGAACGGCGGCGGCCTTCATACGGAACAGGTTGAGTCCGGCGAACATCCAGCATCGGCCGGAGCTGTTCTGGGCGGTGGATTTACCGGTAGCGACCGTGTGGGAGTAGGTGTGGGAAATGGCCGCAACGGCGTCGCGGTTCATCGCCACCTGCCGGACATCGGTGCGCGCCACGGCGTTGCGAGCTACCCGGGCGAGCGGGTCCGCCTGGAACGATGTCCGGCAGGCGTCGAGGATGTTCGGGGTGACAGCGCCGGGGGAGGAGGCGTCGGACATGGCTCAGGCTCGCGGTGCGATGACTATGTAGCGGTCGGGATCTTCGCCTTCGGAGTAGGTCTGGACGTTGGGGAATTCGGTGAGCGCCTGATGGACAATGCGTCGTTCCATGGCGGGCAGCGGGTCGAGCACCGCTTCCTGACCGGTGGATTCGACTTGCATGGCGAGGTCGCGGGCCATGTCGACCAGCATTTTCTCGCGTTTCGCCCGGTAGTCGTCGGCGTCGAAGAGGACATGCATCCGGGGTGCGCCGCGCCGAACGAACGCATGGCTGGCGACCAGCTGCAACGCGTCGAGAACACGTCCCCCGCGTCCCGCGAGAAGGTGGGCGTCCGGACCTGAAAATGCCACGGTGATGCTGTCCGCAGTATCGCGGGTGATTTCCACAGTGACATCCAGTTCGCTCACTGCAACCAGTTCGGCGGCGAAGTCGACAATCTTCTGCTTGAGCTCTTGCGCGGGCGTGTCGGCCATACGGTTCTGCTTCTCCCTCTGCCCCCGTGGCGAATCCACGGGCTATCCGAATGCCATCCTACCTTTTTCAGCGCGCGCAGGCATCCTGCGTGCCGGAAACCGGTGTTATTTCTTCTTTCCGCGATTCTTCGGCGAAATGAGCTTGTCGTTGGCGCTGAGTGTCGCCGGGGTCTGCGCGGGCAACACCGTCACGGTGGCGGATCCCATCTCGGCGGCCAGGCGGCGGTTGATCAGCCATTGTTGGCCGACTCCGAAGAGGTTCGAGGAGAGGTAGTAGAGGACAAACGCCGAGGGCAATTGGTATTGCAGCATCATCACGAAGTAGATGACCGGCATCATGGTGGTCATCATCTTCTGTTGTTCCGCCTGGGTGGGATCGGTCGGCGGGGGCGTCAGTTTCATCTGGACGAACATGGTGCCGGCGTAGAGCACCAGCAACAGCAGGTCCTGCTCACCAAGGTGCTGTCCGATCGCGCCGGCAAGCGGCGGCGGCCAGGAAACACTCAACTTGGCGGAATCGGGGTTGATCCAAAGAAATGTCGCCCCGCGGAAGCTGAATTGGTAGTTGTTGATCAGCTGGATCATCAGCAGGAAGACGGGAATCTGGGCAAGCGCAGGAAGACAGCCCCCCATCGGGTTCACTCCGTGCTGTTGCTGGAACTCGCGCATCTTCTGCTGCATCTGCAGGGGATCGTCCTTGTACTTCTTCTGGATCTCCTGGATCTGCGGCGCGTACTTTTGCATTTCCTTGGCGGCGCGGTAGGTCTTGTAGCGCAACGGCCAGAGGACCAAGGTCACGAAGAGCGCGATGAACGTGATGGCGAGGACCGGGCTGACCGCCTTGTTGTTGCCGAACAAACGAACCAGCAGGTCCATCGCGGCATAGAACGGACTGTCGGAGTTCTTTTTGTCAACCTTGTCTTCGAGTTCGACCACTAGCTTTTCTGCGGCGGCCTGCTCGGGAATCGTGGATCCGGACGTCCGTCGGACGATGGGGCGCAGTGTGGTCCACGCGCTGTAGGGGTTTTGCTGGTGTTCGTCCGCAATCCGTGCCGCCCGCATGGCGGCGTCGAGGCCGGTTGAAACCCCGGGGAATTTCTTTTCCACCGCGCTCCAGTACAGGTTGGCGTCGGTCCAGAGCTTGGCGGCCTCCGCCGACTTGGCGTCCTCGGCCTTCTTGGCAGCCTCCTCCTTGGAGACCCCTGCGGCGATCGCCTTCTCGGGAATGGGTTCGACCGGGATGTTGTTTCCGCACCCCGCGAGCCACAGGAGCGCGGCCGAGGCCGTCGCCGCCAACAGGGGCGTCATCGCGGAGCGTCGTCGAAAGGCAAAAGGCATGGTTTTCCTCAAATGGAGCGCTAAAACGCTAGGGTACCGGGTCGTGGCCCGATTTGGAAAAAGGGTGGCATCGTCCTATGCGTCGCAGTGCCAGCCAACCGCCGCGCAACACCCCGTACCGTTCGATGGCGACAAGAGCGTATTCGGAGCAGGTGGGTGTGAAGCGGCAAGTGGGGGGGGTGTACCGGGACAGGCGACGATAGCCGCGGATGGCCGTGGAGATCGCCCGGACCGCGATGCCTCGGTCGGCCGGACCCTCGGATTTGGTCATGCCGACGCCGTGGGTACGCGCAACCCAGCCCGAACCATCAGGGTCCCGAAGTCTTCGGCTATCTCGGCGTACGAGCAAAGCGCTGCGCCGGGTCGTGCGACAATCATGATGTCGACCGCACCGGCGCACTCCGGGGAGAGGGACCGCGCGATCGCACGCAGCCGCCGTTTGATACGATTCCGGTCGTGGGACTTGCCCACCTTCCGGGAAACCACAAAACCGAACCGGGTGATCGGAGCCGACTCGTCCGAGCGAGCGATGTGGTGGAGTACCAGAAAATCTCCGGCGACAAATTGCCGTTTCCGGTAAACCGCCGAAAAGTCGCGACGAGCCGTGAGGCGTTGTGCCGAAGGTAGCATGCGCGGCCGGTTGTGCCGGCTGGAAGACGCCACCGAGGGTGGCGTCTCTTCCGAACCTACTTGTGGGCAAACACCGTCAGCCGATGCCGGCCACGGGCGCGTCGCGCCTTGATCACATTGCGTCCGTCGGTGGTGCGCATGCGCAGGCGGAAGCCGTGCACACGCAGGCGACGGCGGTTCTTGGGCTGGAATGTTCGCTTCATATTGGTCGAATCCGGTCGGTTGAAAAATAGTTGGCGCGGCCGCTGAGAACGGTAAGGAACGCAGGGCGCGAAATCGGGCCCGGGGCTAACCGGGACGAAGGGCAACTATACCACGGGCGACCCAGACCCGCAACGAACACGGGTCCGGCGGGAAGCCGGCTCCGCCCGCCTGCTTGCGTCGGTTCGGAAGCCGGAATCCACGGCGGTCCGTGCCGTATCCCGCTTGTTGATCGGTGCCCCGCACCGTGGACTCAGCCTGCCCCGGGTCGCGCACAGTGCCGAAGATGGGCTACGGCGACACGACTTTCCCGCGGGAAGTCCTCCCACCCGCACTCGATCGACAGCCGGACCGCGGGATCGAGGCATTGGCAGGTCGCGAGCAGTCGGAAGTGCATCGTGTCGGTTGGATTCGGAGCCCGTCGTCCCGCACCGGCGGTGTGGACATGCAGGACGCGCGGCGCGGCGGCCACGATCGCGTCGAGGGCTTCGTTCTCCTGCTCCATGTGGAATGTATCGGCGAGAACACCGATCCAGGGAGAGTCGACCTCTCGGGCCAGCACGTCCGCCTCCGCGACCGTTTGT